>CAZBZH010000312.1:0-5690 GCA_964496265.1 uncultured Acidobacteriota bacterium
AGTTCGACGAACTGTTCCGCGACGCGCCGGTTCCCTCGATCGCGCAGCCCGCCGCGCCGGTCCCGCCAGATCCGCTTGCGCCCACGGCGCGCCCGATGGGGTTCGATGTCCAGCTGTATGCCGACCAGCCTCGCCGTGGGTGGTGCCTCACGCTGGTAGGCCAGCACCGCATCGAGCCACTCCAGCACCACCTGGTGGTCGGCCGGGCGGCCCCGCCTGAGCGTCGAGGCCCAGCGATGTTGCAGCGAACCGGGATTGAGCGCCCAGACTCCGATATCCGTCTCGTTGGCAGCCGCGATCAGGGCGCGGCGCGAGCCAGGCTCCTGGGCACCCGGTTCGAACAGAAGGTACAGCCGGTGCACATCGACCTGGGGATGCCGACAGAATTCCAGCAGCCGCTGTTGCTGCCGGGGATCGCCGGCGTCCCCATCGGTCATCTCCGTGGCCGGCTGCCAGGCGAACAGCCCCTGAGCGCCCAGGGCCAGCAGCAGCCACAGTTCGGGCATCCCTAGCGGCCGAAACGGTAGTGGAAGCCCGCGGAGATCAGGTCGATGTCGTTCTCGCGCCCCGAGACAGCGAGTTTGTGTTGCATGGCCATCCCCCTGAGGTGAGAAAGAGAGTTCCCGCCGAGTCTAACCCGGCGGCCAGGTGGCTCTCAATCGGCGACGCCCCGCGAGCACGCGGGGGCCGCGCAGACCGGTGCACCGGACCGGTTGCGGCCTCGAAGCCAGGCGATGTCGGCGTGGATCGCGGCGCGGAGGCCGCGACGGTCGAGCTAGCGGGCGATGTCCTTGAGGGTCAGGCCGTTGTCACGCAGGAAGGGGATCAGGCCCTTCTTGGTGATCGTGCGCAGGGCACGGGTCGACAGCTTGACGCGGATGGACCGCTTGAGCTCGGGCACGTAGATCCGCTTTTCCTGCAGGTTCGGCAGTTGCCGCATGCGGGTCTTGCGGTGGGAGTGGGAGACGTTGTTCCCGGACTTCGGGCCCTTGCCCGTGATTTCGCAGCGTCTGGCCATGATTAGCGGGACTCCTTGTACATCACGTGCTTGCGGACCACCGGGTCGTACTTCTTCAGTTCGAGCCGCGCCGGCGTCTTCTGCTTGTTCTTGGTCGTGTGGTACATGTGCGGGGATTCGCTGCTTTTCAGCTTGATGTTCACCCGCTGGCCCTTGCTCGGCATGGCTGAGCTCCTTCAATCACGTGCTGTAGGCGGTCAAACCCGTCGGAACAACCCGCGTACAGTAGCACTTGCGCCGGGATTTGGCACATGCGAAAGCCGGGCGAATGTGACGGTCCGCTCCTTGGGCCGTGCGGCTTCGGGCTCCGCGCCGTCACGCCCTTTTTACGACTTTCCGCGCCGTTTGACCGGTCATTTCGGCTAGACTCCGGCCTCAGGAGGGGCACTTCTCGCGAGGTGCCGCATGGGCAAACCGTCTCTTTTTCTGCTGCAAACCCTTGTATTGCTGTCGCTTGCGATCCCGCTCTGGGGGCAGTCCGAGCCCGATCGGCTGGTGCGGGTCAGCGGCGATAGCCCCTTCACCAGCTGCGTTGCCGATTTTCCCCAGTTCCAGCCCGGGACCAACTTCCCCGCCAGCGAGGTCGAGCCCTGGATCGCGGTCAATCCCCTCGATCCCGATCACCTGATTGCCACCTGGCAGCAGGACCGCTGGTCCAACGGCTCCGCCCGGGGCGCGGGGGTGTCGGTCAGTTTCGACGGTGGTGAGAGCTGGGACTCCCGGCCGATGCCGCGGCTGACCCTCTGCACCGGCGGTCCTTTCCTGCGGGCCAGCGACCCCTGGGTCACCTTCGGCGCCGACGGTTCGGCTTACCACATGTCCCTGGCCACCGACGGGCGCACCGGGCGCAACGCGATGGTGGTTCAAAAGTCCGGCGACGGGGGGCTGACCTGGAGCGACCCGCTGTCCCTGATCGATGAGTTCCCGCCGGTGTTTAACGACAAGAACACCATGACCGCCGATCCCAACGACGCCCGTTTCGTCTACGCCACCTGGGACCGGCTCGATTTTGTCAACGGCGGCGGCCCGGCCGTGTTCACTCGCACCACCGACGGAGGCGAGAGCTGGGAAACGGTGCAGCGGGTCCACGACCCCGGCGTGACCGGGCAGACCATCGGCAACCAGATCGTGGTGCAGCCCGACGGTACGGTGATCGACTTCTTCAACGACGTCGGCTTCGTTCCCTTCTTCCAGCAGTTCGTCGCGCTGAAACGCTCGGAGGATCGCGGAGAAAGCTGGGAGCCCGGCGGCCCCGACGGTCCGTCGATCCGGGTGGCCCAGATGCTGCCGACCTTTGCGATCCGCGATCCCGACCGGCAGATCCCGATCCGGGCCTCGTCGATCCTGTTCGACGTGGCGGTGGACCCCAACGACGGCACCCTCTACGCCGTCTGGACCGATGCCCGCTTCAACGGGTTTCAATGGGACATGATCGCGCTCTCGATCTCCCGGGACGATGGGGACACCTGGACCACGCCGGTGCCGGTCAACCGCACGCCGATCAACATCCCGATTCTGAATCGCCAGGCCTTCGTGCCCTCGGTGCACGTCAACGACGAGGGGCGGGTGGCGATCACCTACTACGACTTCCGCCATAACGGCGACGAGCCCGAGTCGTTGACCGACCACTGGGCCATCACCTGCATGCCCGCGGCCGACGGCGGAGAACCGCTGCAGCTGGCGCCGGTTGCCGGACAGATCCCGCCCCGGGCCCGGGGCAACTGCGCCGACCCTCGCAACTGGAGCGGGGAGGTGCGGTTGACCTCCGAGAGCTTCGACATTCTGCGGGCGCCGCTGGTGACCACCCCCGGCCTGTTCCTCGGCGACTACGTCGGGCTGACCTCGGCCGGCGACACCTTCTTCGCGCTCTACAGCGCGACCGAGGGGAGCGACCCCTCGGACGCCTTCGCGGCGACCTTCACCGAAGGGCCGCCCTGGACCGGAGGCGCCTTCCTGTTGAACCCGCCGGAGGGTGCCGCGGCGACGCGGGAGGCGCTCGATAGCCGCTCCCCCGCCTGGCCGCTGGAGCGCTGATCTCGAACGGGCCACTCGATCCCATCCCTGCGCGGCGCAGTCCCACGAAAGGCTGCGCCGCGCCCCCGGCGCACTCCTCGCTCCATCGCCCCGCCCTTGCCTGAACTCTGTCCGTAGGTGAAGATAGGGCGAAATCGGAGGTCGGACGGTCGAACCCGAAGGTGGTTCCCTCCGTAACTACCGGTGTTCAGGGGGCGGTCCCGACAGGCCGCCTTTGCTGGGACTCAACTCTGGAGGAGTGTTTCGATGATGCGTTCAGTTTCGATGGCGGTCGCCGCCGCGCTTTTGATCCTGGTGGCGCTACCGGCCATGGCGGGGGGGGACTGGCCGCAGTTCCGTGGCGAGAACCGGGACGGCGTTTCGCCCGAGACCGGCTTGCTCGACTCCTGGCCCGAGAACGGACCGAAGGAGGTCTGGCGGGTTCCGCTGGGCGAAGGTTACTCCGGTGTCTCGGTGGTCGGGGATCGCCTCTACACCATGTACGCCGGTAAGGAAGGCGAGAAGGAGGTCGAGTTCATTGCCGCCTTCGACGCCGCCAGCGGCAAGGAAATCTGGAAGACCGTCGTCGGCGACAAGCTGGACACCGAGTTCGGCAACGGTCCGCGCTCCACGCCGACCGTCGACGGCGACATGCTGTTCTCGGTGGGTTCGTACGGCCACGTGATCGCCGTGGCCGCCAAGGACGGCAAGGAGAAGTGGAAGGTTGCGCTCAAGGACCTGGTCGGCGCCGACCAGCCGACCTGGGGCTACTCCGGTTCGATCGCCATCGAGGGCGGCATCGTCTTCGTCGAGGCCGGCGGCAAGGAAGGCAAGTCCTTCGTCGCGCTCAAGCGGGACAGCGGCGAGATGGCCTGGAGCATCGGCGACGGCCGCGGCCAGACCGGCTACAACTCGCCGATCGCCGTTTCGATGGGGGGCGAACGCCGCTTCGTCTACATCGCCGGCGGCAAGCTGCGGGCGGTCAACGCCGAGGGCAAGGAAGTCTGGGCTTATGAATGGCCCCGTGGCGAGACCCACGCCTCTCCGTTGTTCATCGCTCCCGATCGCATCTTCGCCTCGGGTGTCGGTGAGATCGGCGCCAAGATGATCCGCGTCCGCGAGGATTCCGAGGGACTCGAGGTCGACGACGTGTGGGCCAGCCGCTTCATGCGTAACCACTTCTCGTCGTCGGTCGTTCACGACGGCTACATCTACGGCTTCGATAACGCGACCCTCAAGTGCATCTCGCTGGAAGACGGCAAGATGGCCTGGGGCAAGCGTGGCCTGGGCAAGGGTTCGATGATCCTGGCCGACGGTCACCTGGTGGTGCTCTCCGACCGGGGCAAGCTGATGCTGATCGAGGCCAGCCCCGAGGGCTTCAGCCAGAAGGGCGGTTTCCAGGCGCTGTCCGACAAGGACGTCAACTGGACCGCGCCGTCTCTTTCCAAGGGGCGGCTCTATCTGCGTAACCATCAAGAGATGGTCAGCTTCAACGTCAAGGGCTGAGGGGGATGACGATGAAAGCGATGACGTTCGGCCGCGCCCTCTGCGCGGTCGCGGTGATGGCCATGGTCTTGCCGGTCTCGGCGGCGAGCCTGGACGAGATCGTGCAGAAGCACACCGAGGCCAAAGGGGGCAAGGCGGCCTGGGACGCCCTGCAGTCGCTGGAGCTGAGCGGCACCTTCCGCGCCTTCAGCAAGGACGCGCCGTTCAAGATGGTGCGCAAGCAGGGCAACAAGTACCACCTGGACACCACGATGAACGGGCACGTGATCGTGATCGGTAGCGACGGCGACAGCGCCTGGTGGGATCACGGCATGCGGGGCCCCGGCGCCAAGCCGATCGAAGGCCCCGACCTGGCCTGGCAGACCCGTGAGTTCGACTTCACCTCGCCGCTGATCGACTGGAAGGCCAAGGGGCACTCGCTGGAGCTGGTCAGCGAAGACTCCGAGTACGAGGGCTTCCCGGCCATCGAACTCAAGCTGACCCGTGCCGACGAGAGCGAGGAGACCTGGTACCTCGATCCGGATACCTATCTCGAGATGGCCCGTGTGGCGCCGGGCTCCGACTTCGGCCGCCCGATGCCAGCCCGTACCTTCTTCGATGATTTCCGCACGGTCAACGGGGTGCAGATCCCGCACCATGTCGAATCCCAGTGGTACACCCGGGACCGGATCTTCATGGTCTCCGAGGTCAAGGCCAACGGCGAGATCGATGACGCGCTGTTCCGCATGCCGGCGCCTCCCGGGATGGCCCCGCTGATCGCCCTCGCCGGCAAGTGGGACATCAAGGTCGAGTCTCGCCAATCGCCGACCGGTCCGTTCCAGGAATCGACCGCCACCTCGACCATCGAGTCGATGCTCAAGGGCGGCATGATGCAGGAGGTGCAGGCCGACGGCAACGGCAACGAGACCATCCGGCAGATGACCTACGATCAGTTCCAGAAGCAGTACCGCATCACCAGCGTCGATAACCAGGCCAGCTTCATGACCGTGCTGGAGGGCCCGATGGAAGAGGGGGTGATGACCGTCTCCAACCAGGAGACCGGCACCACCCAGCAGGTGTTCGGCAGCCCGTTCTTCCTCAAGGTGCACTTCAAGAACTGGGTGACTTACGCTTCCAGTTCGCCGGGGGTCATCGACGGCTTCCTCGTCGAGAC
>CAZBZH010000313.1:0-5672 GCA_964496265.1 uncultured Acidobacteriota bacterium
GCTGGCCGGGGAGATCCGCGAGGCCGCCGCCGATTTCGCCGTGGCCGTGGTCGAGCCCGACGAGATCGACCGGCTGAACATCTACCACGCGGCGCTGGAGGCGATGCGCCGGGCGCTGAGCGCCCTGGATCCGGCGCCGGAGCATGTGTTGGTCGACGGCCGGGCGGTGCCCCGGTTCGACCCGCCCCAGGAGCGGATCGTCAAGGGGGACGCCCGCTGCCACGCCATCGCGGCCGCCTCGATCCTGGCCAAGACCGAGCGGGACCGGCTGATGGCGGCCTACGAGGAAACCTTCCCGGGCTACGGTTTTGCCCAGCACAAGGGCTATCCGACCCAGGAACACCGGGACGCCATTCGGCGCCTCGGTCCCAGCCCGATTCACCGCCGCTCCTTCGTGCTGATCCCCCAGCCGAGGCTGTTCGACTGAAGTAGGGCCCGGTTCGACTCGCCCCTCTTGCTTGTCCTATAATCCCGCGCCTTTGCTCCCGGTCGATCCGGGCCCGCCGCAGCGCCCCCCTGGGCCGCCTGTCGTGAGCCCTTCGTACCCCGGGAGCCTGTCCCAGATCCCTTCCGTGGAGAGCCATCCAGGTGAAGATTCACGAGTATCAGGCAAAAGGCGTGTTCCGCGATCACGGCGTTCCGGTGCCCCGGGGCATCGTGGCGAGCACCCCGGCCGAGGCCAAGGCTGCCGCACAGGAACTCGGCGGCGGGACCGTGGTGGTCAAGTCCCAGATCCATGCGGGTGGCCGCGGCAAGGGCACCTTCCAGAATGCCGACGGCGAGCAGGTGATGCGGCCGGCGGGAGACAAGCCCCTGGGCGGCGTCGTCGTCGTCTCCGGACCCGATGAGGCCGAGCAGATCGCCGGCCTGATGCTGGGCAACACCCTGGTGACCCACCAGACCGGCCCCGAGGGCCGGGTCGTCAAGAAGCTTCTGATCGAAGAGGGCATGGACATCAAGCGGGAGTTCTACCTCGCCGTGCTGCTCGACCGTGAGGTCGGCGGCCCAATGTTCATCGCCAGCGCCGAGGGTGGGATGGACATCGAAACCGTCGCCGCCGAACGGCCCGACGCGATCAAGAAGGTCGCGGTCGATCCCAAGGCCGGCTTCTCCGGCTGGGTCGGTCGCCGCCTGGCCTTCGAACTGGGCCTGGACGAGCGGGTCAAGGAGACCGGCAAGCTGGTCGCCGCCCTGCACAAGTGCTTCATGAGCACCGACGCGTCGATGGTCGAGGTCAATCCGCTGGTCGAGACCGGCGACGGCCGCGTGCTGGCCCTGGACGCCAAGGTCAGCTTCGACGACAACGCGCTCTACCGCCACCCGGACCTCAAGGAACTGCGGGACCTCGATGAAGAGGACCCCCTCGAGGTCGAGGCCAGCAAGCACAACCTCAACTACATCAAGCTCGACGGCAGCGTCGGCTGCATGGTCAACGGCGCCGGCCTGGCCATGGGCACCATGGACATCATCAAGTTCCACGGCGGCAGTCCGGCCAACTTCCTCGACGTGGGTGGCGGCGCCAACACCGAGATGGTGACCCAGGCGTTCCAGATCATCCTCGGCGACCCCAACGTCAAGGCGGTGCTGATCAACATCTTCGGCGGCATCATGCGCTGCGACGTGGTGGCCGAGGGCGTCGTCGCCGCGGCCAAGAAGGTCGGCGTTCAGGTTCCGGTGGTGGTGCGCCTCGAGGGCACCAACGTCGAGAAGGGCCGGGAGATCCTGCAGAACTCCGGCCTCGATTTCCTCGTGGCGAACGGAATGAAGGACGCGGCGGAAAAGGTTGTTGCCGCGGCGGGAGGTAACTAGCCGTGGCCGTGCTCGTCGACAACAACACTCGTCTGCTGGTCCAGGGCCTTACCGGCCGTGAAGGGACCTTCCATACCGGCCAGGCCAAGGCTTACGGCACCCAGGTGGTCGCCGGAGTCACCCCGGGCAAGGGCGGCCAGGAGGTCGAAGGCACCCCGGTGTTCAACACCGTGGCCGAGGCGGTGCGGGAAACCGGCGCCAACGCCAGCGTGATCTTCGTTCCGCCGCCGTTCGCCGCCGACGCGATCCTCGAAGCCACCGACGCCGGCCTGCCGCTGGTCGTCTGCATCACCGAGGGCATTCCGGCTCTCGACATGATGAAGGTCATGAGCGTCGTGGACGCCAGCGAAACCCGGCTGATCGGCCCCAACTGTCCGGGGATCATCACCCCGGAGCAGTGCAAGATCGGCATCATGCCCGGCCACATTCACAAGGCCGGTCCCGTCGGCGTCGTCTCCCGCTCCGGCACCCTGACCTACGAGGCGGTGGGGCAGCTCACCGGGCTCGGCATTGGTCAGAGCACCTGTGTCGGCATCGGCGGTGACCCGATCATCGGCACCACCTTCACCGACATGCTCGAACTCTACGAGGCCGACGGCGACACCGAGGTGGTGGTCATGATCGGAGAGATCGGCGGCAACGCCGAGGAGCAGGCGGCCGACTACGTCAAGGCAAACATGTCCAAGCCGGTGGTGGCCTTCATCGCCGGACAGACCGCGCCTCCCGGGCGCCGCATGGGCCACGCCGGCGCGATCATCTCCGGCGGCAAGGGCACCGCGTCCGAGAAGATGAAGGCGCTGCGCGCGGCCGGCATCCACGTCGTCGACACTCCGGCCACCATCGGAGACAAAGTCAAGGAAGTCATGGGTCGCTGAACGCGGCCTGTCATCTAACTCTAGAGATCTACGACAGAGATCTACGATCGAGGATCAGCGAACCATGGAACGTACGTTTGCCATCATCAAGCCGGACGCCGTCGAACAGAAGTTCTCCGGCAAGATCATCGACCGCATCGAGCAGGAAGGATTCAAGATCCTCTCGATGCGCAAGACCCGACTGACCCGTGTCGAAGCCGAAGGCTTCTACGCGGTGCACCGGGAGCGCCCCTTCTTCAACGACCTGATCAGCTTCATGACCTCCGGTCCGGTGGTGCTGCTGGCGCTGGAAGCCGAGGGGGCGATCCTCAAGTGGCGCGGCGTGATGGGAGAGACCGATCCGGCCAAGGCCCCCGAGGGCTCGCTGCGCAAGCAGTTCGGCACCAACATCGAGCGCAACGCGACCCACGGTTCCGACGCGCCCGAGACCGCTGCCGAGGAGCTGGGCTACTTCTTCCGGAACATCGACCTGCTCGAAGCCCGCTGAGCCGGTCCTGAAATCCGAGACCATGCGCCCCGCGGATCCGGCCGGTCACGCCGCCGGCTCCGCGGGGCGTTCTCTTTTGTGGGTCGGCCTGATCGCGGCCCTGTTGATCTTTCCCGGTCTCGGGGCGCGGGATCTGTGGAACCCCAACGAGCCGACCTACGGCCTGGCCGTGGCCGAGATGCACGAGGCCGGCGCCTGGCTGATCCCCACCGTCGGCGGGGAGCCCTTCGTCGAGAAGCCGGCGCTCTACTACTGGCTGGCCCGGGTCTGCGTGCTGCTGCTGGGCCTCAACGAGTGGGCGTTGCGGCTGCCGCTGGCCGTGACCGGCCTCGTGGGGGTCTTGTTCTTCTACCTGTTCGCCCGGCGCCAGATCCCGGCGTGGGCCGGTTGGGCGACGGCGCTGTTCGCCACCACCTACATGGTCTTCTGGGGCGCCCGTTCGATCCAGATGGACCTGATGGTGATGGTCGCCACCCTGTGCAGCGTGGGACTGCTCTACGGTTCGACCTTTCCCGGCGGCGGCCGCGGGAGCCGGCCGTGGAGGCGAGAGTGGGCCTGGCCGCTGGCCGGCCTGGCGGCGGGGCTGGGCGTGGCGGCCAAGGGGCCCGTGGCGCTGGTGCTGCCGCTGCTGATCTATCTGCCCTTCGTCCTGATCGAGCGCTACACCGCCGGGGGGGAGGAGTCGCCGCCCGCGGGCTGGCACCCGCTGGTGAGCGGCGCGCTGGCCTTCGGGGTGTTCCTGCTCGCGGCCGAGCCCTGGTACCTGGCGCTGGGGATGACCGGGAACTGGGATCTGCTGATGGAGGTCCTGTTCCGGCAGAACGTGACCCGCTTCGTCGATGCCTGGGATCACGCCCAGCCCTGGTGGTACTACCTGTACTACCTGCCCATCGACATGGCGCCCTGGATCTGGTGGGTGCCCTTCGCCATCGGGCTGCCGGGACGCAGCGACGCCGAGCGCCGGCTGCACCGGCTGAGCGGTTGGTGGATCTTCGCCGTGGTGTTGTTCTTCTCCCTGGCCGACAGCAAGCGCAGCGCCTACATCCTGCCGGTCGCGCCGGCGGTGGCCTGGCTCGCCGCCTCGGTGCTGGCGCGGCTCGACCGGGGAACGCTCGGCGTGGCGCGCCGCCTCGGCGCCCTCGCGGTGTTCGTGGCGGTCGGGGCGCTGATGTTGATCGCGGCCCTTGCCGGCCGCCCGCAACTGATCGAGCGCTACCCCGATCTGGCCGTCGAGGCGCGGGTGCTGGTCGGCATGATCTCCGCCGGCGGGGCGCTGGTGCTGCTGGCGTCGATCTGGCCCGGGCATCGGGGCCGGTTCACCCCCCGGGCCTTCCTGGCCTTCGTCGCGGCGCTCTATCTCGTCGCCGGACTGTGGTTTCTCCCGGCGGCCAATCGCTACAAGTCTCCCCGGGTCTTCGCCGAGCAGTTACAGCAGGCGGTACCCGCCGCGGCGGAGCTGCGCTCCTGGGGCTTCTGGCGCTACCGGGGCAGCTACATGTTCTACGCCCGGCGCACCATCCCCAACCTGGAAGGGCTCGACGAACTGCGCGACTACTGGGAGCGAAGCGCGCCGGTCTGCCTGCTGCTCCACGACGATCGGCTGGAGGCGGCGAGCCCAGTGCTGGGAACCACTCCTCCCAGGCTGCGCCGCGCCATCGGCAGCCGCACGGTGTATCTCTTCTGCCGGGACGAGCCGGTCACCGCCATCGCCGGAAGGGTCGTTCCCCAGGGTGTCGGCCGATTGCCGCGTCCTCCGGCCGTTCGCTAGACTGTCGGGATGCATCCGCTTCCCGACAGTCGAGGACCGGACCCGCTCGCTGCGGTGACCGCGTGAGCCGCCCCAACAAACAGGCGCTGCTGGACGCGCTGCGCGCCCGCTTGCTGGAGGAACGGCAGGGGTTGCTGGCCTCCCAGCGCTCGGCCCAGGAGGGGGCGACCCACGCCGAGGCGCGTCAGGAACACCCCAAGGACACCCGGGCCATCGAGGCCCAGTACGTGGCTCGCGGGTTCGCCGAGCGGGCCGAAGAGCTGGACGAGATGCTCGGAGCGTTGGGCCGCTTCCGCGTCGACAGCTTCGGCGATGAGGACCCGATCGCAGCCTCGGCACTGGTCGGCCTCGACTGCGAGGGGAAGGAGCGCTGCTACCTGCTGGTTCCCGTCGGCGGAGGCACGACCCTCGAGGATGGCGGCGTGCGGGTGCAAGCGCTGACCCTCGGCTCTCCCCTGGGCAAGGCGCTGACCGGCCGCCGGGTCGGTGAATCCTTCGAGCTGGAGCTGCCGGGCCGCCGGATGCAGGCGCGGGTCGCCTGGGTCGACTAGTTTTCTCCGCACGGGAAGGCGCGGACAGGAAGGGCAACGAGGCGGCCGAGCTCCGCGGCTAGGGCTCGAGCTGGTCGTCCACCGCGAGGGTCAACGGGGCGCCGTCGCTTCCCGCCTCGAGGATCACCGCCTCGATCTCTCCCCGCTCGACCTCGACCAGCAGGCTGCGCCGTTCGACGCTG
>CAZBZH010000314.1:0-5648 GCA_964496265.1 uncultured Acidobacteriota bacterium
CCCGAGGGAGCGAAGAGCGCGACCGCGCCTCCCCCGCTGCGCTTCATCCAGCTCTCACCCATCGTCTCCTGCAGCACGCTGACGTGGAATCCGCCGGTGAGACAGTTGTGCACCTGCAGCCAGGGCAAGCGCAGACCGTTGGTCAGATCGGCGGTGTCGTTGCCGTTGCTGCCGCAGATCCCACCATCTCGGCCACAGAACACCACGTCGTCGGACCAGACCTCGTAGTTGCCGTGGCCGATGAACTGCATCATCGCCGCGCCCTCGAACTCGTCGAGGCCGTTGACCGCCTGCTTGATCGCCAGTTCCACATCGAAGGGATTGCAGGAGGCCAGGGTCTGGTTGCAGAAGAGCGGATCGCTCCAGTACTGCAGGTTCTTGGTGGTGTGGGGCGGCGTCTTCATGAATGAGAGCGCCGTCGAGTTGATGTTCTCGAACAGGATGTTCTCTTGCTGGTTGACCCCGCCCGAATCGACCTTGCCATGATCGGAGACCACCAGCGCGTGCCGGCGCCACAGGCCCGCCGGGGACGCGGTCTCGTACTGCAGGATCTTGTCCAGCTGCACATCGAGTTCGGCGGGAGTCTGCGCGCTCAGCCGTCCGATCATGAACTCGGGCTGATCGTCGTCGCCGGCCACCGCACCGAGCAGGGTGTCGCTGGCGTAGTAGCCGATCGAGGGGTCGTCCTTGAACACGATCTGGGTGGGCACGAAGTTGCCGGTGCCGGTTCCACCCTTGTAGTCGTTGCCCGCATCGCCGAGGAGCAGCACGTAGGACGGGACCGTCGACCAGTTGTTGAAGGCATAGTCGAGGAAGTTGCGGATCGCCAGGGGCCCGGCAAGCCCGAAGTTGAAGTCCTGCTCCAGGTCTTCCAGGCAGGTGACGATGGAACTCAGGCCCTGGCCCGCGCGATGAGCCAGCAGCGCGTCCAGTTCGGAGTCGGTGCAGTTGGCCGGATCGTCGAGCAGCGACCGATGGGCGATGACGACGATGTCCGCGCCGCTGCTGGCCGGAAGACCCGAGACCACATCGGCCTCGAAATCGCTACCCGTCGGCTGATCGATGGCGGCGGTGGAGAAAACGGCGAAGGTCCGGTCGGCTCCGCTGCCGCCGTTGTCGATGCGGAAGCGAGCGGAGAAGCTGCCCCCGCCACTGACGTCCGCTGCGGTCAGCCGGACCGGGTCGACCAGGGTGGTGCCGCCCCCCAGG
This sequence comes from uncultured Acidobacteriota bacterium, assembly GCA_964496265.1. Classification (GTDB taxonomy): domain Bacteria; phylum Acidobacteriota; class Polarisedimenticolia; order Polarisedimenticolales; family Polarisedimenticolaceae; genus Mor1. The sequence goes on from CAZBZH010000314.1 coordinate 1,210, forward strand.
TCCGCGGTGAGTTCCCAGACCTCGACCTGGTTGCTGCCCAGCCCGTCGACGATGAACTCCGCATCCTCATCGGGCCAGTCGAACAGCAACATGTCGCCGCTGGCGGTGAAGTTCCGCGGATAGTCGATCTCGATGTAGTCCAGGATGACGTCGTTGCGGGTCCCGGGGACCGTCGGCGGCACAAGCCGGACCCGGACCGGGTCGGTCAACTGGGCGCCGCCGGAGAAGTTCCAGGCGAAGTCGTGCAGGAAGATTGAACGGCCGTCGAACGTCTGATCGTCGAGGGCCAGCTGCTGATCGAGGTTGTTCAGCAGGGTCACCTGGGTGCGATGGTCCGGCGAAACGTTGTCGTCCTCGGTCAGGCCGCGGACGTTGAGGCGGACCTGGGCCGAGGAGGTTCCCGAGGCGAGCCCCGGCAGGGCCACGTCATCCTGGCGGCTGTTGGGCGAAACCTGAACCGGGCTCCAGTACCAGGGGTCGACTTCCCCGAGGGGCTTCCAGTTGTTGTCGACCTCGGCCCGGGCGGTGTCGGTGAACTCGCTCGGCGGGGTGCGGCTGAAGGTCGGCGCCGCGTCCTGGACCTGCATCCGGGACCGAGCCCCGGCCTCGCAGGTCAGCAGATAGGCATTTTCATCGGTGGCGTCGAGGAACTCGAAGGTCTCGAGCACCCCCGGCACCTCGGTGCGCAGCACCGTCTCTCCCTCGTCGTCGAGGGCTTCACCCCAGAACTGGATCCAGTCGCCGGGGTCTAGGCTGTCGTTGGAGTTGGCGTCGAAGATCAGGAGCGGGACCTCGCTCCCCTGGCTTTCGAGCTTGTAGCTCGACAGGGGCTCGAGTTCGAAGCCGGTCCCGGTCAGGGCCGCACTGTCCAGCCGGACCGGCGCGTTGGCCCGGATCCGGATCCAGCGGCGAGGCCCCGAGGAGGACGCCGCCAGGCTCTGGGGGGCCTCTCCCCCGTCGGCCAGGTCCCTGCCGGCGTTGTCCCGGAAGGAACGGCCCTGGCCGTAGTTCACGAACATTCGGCGGTACAGGCTCTCGAAGGGCCCGTCGACGGCGGCTGTGGTCCGCTCACCCGTGCCCGCATCGAAGCGGACGCCGACGGTCAGGCTGTCCAGAACCCGGATACCGCCCCGTTGGGGGTCCCAGCGCAGAGGATCCAACTCGATCCGGACGTACCACTGATCGCGGAACCGTTCGACTCCGAGCAGCCGGACCGGGGCTCGGGAATCCATCGCGCCGAAGATCTCGGCGTTCTCGAGGTGCTCTTCGACCCGGGTGAGGTTGAGCCGCTCGGCCGCGTCGAGTTGGAAGGGATCGGAGTCCAGCCGCACGTTCGACAGCGGATCGCCTGGGGCCAGACGAACCCGCGGAACGGCGCGGGGACGCACGCCATCAACGAAGGACGTGTTGCCTACAGAGAAATCCAGCCGCGGCGTTGAGCCCGGCGGGATGGCGACGAGGACCGTCTTGAAAGGCAGGTCAGGGGCTCCGGATCGCATGGAACGCGAACCGAAGCCCTCAACCTTGATAACCGTTCCCGTCGGCTCCTGATTGACTTGAACCGGCGGGGTAGTCAGCTCAAAAGCGAACCCCGCGGGCGCACCCGGTTCCTCGATGGGCCGGATTGCCGATCCCGCCGAAGAGAATGCTACCCCCCATGCGGTCAAGCCAATCAAGAGACCGAGCGCAATTAGATTGCGTGGCCTCATCAAACCCTACCTGAGGAACCTGGCGCGGTTAACCGCGAAGGTTCCGGAAACGTCTAGACGGATTAGCTCTGGATCGGGCCGGCGGCGCAATCAGCGTCGGTAGCCTTGGCGCAGGTTACCGCGCGGGCTTCGAGCTTTTCCGTGTGGACGATAGCAGGACGCTCGTACGTCTTCTTGGTCATTTATCAGCCTCCCCCTGAAATAGTCGGGTCAGACCCTGTTGTCCAAACTTCAGTCAACCGATGGTCACAAAGACCCTGGAGCCTGGAATCATTCCCAGGTCGCAGGATTTATACGGTGCCCCCTTGGGCATTTCAAGCAGATTTTCTGCCGTCATTCTTGTCTTCAATCTGTAACAATTCGTAAGTCTTGCGAACGGCCCCGGCATTGACCTCCGCCTGGGGGTAGACCCCCAGCGGATCGCCGGTCTGAACCTCTGCCACACCGAGGCAGAACTGGAAATATTGGCCGTCTTTGTGTTTTCGCAACTCGTCGCTGGCCTGAACGGCCAGATCCCGGACTTCGTTGAGGACCGGCGAGGTGCGCCAGATACGCTCCAGGCTGTCGATCTCGAGGATATTGGCCACCTGCCGGCGGAAAGCCACACAGGGCAGGATATTGCCGTAGGGATCGATGGTGAAGCCCGAACGGCCGGTTCCGCAGTTGGCCTCGGAGCCCTCGGCGGCGCAGTGGTTGGCCCGCGGAGGGAGTTTGCCGTGGTGCAGCTCCTGGTAGAGCTCGCCCCAGTAGCGCTCGAAGAACGCGTCGTCGGGACGCAGGGACAGCGGATCCTGGTTGCCGTCGTCCTTGGGGGTGATCACCGGGTCGAAGGTGACAAAAAGCCCGCGCTTCTCACCGATATCCCGCACGCCGACCAACTCATCCTGGTTGAGCTTGGTGATCGGGCACTTCAGGTTGACCTTGATCCCTGCCTCGACCAGGTTGTCCAGCGCCTGGACGGTCTTGTCGAAGGACCCCTTGATGTGGGTCAGCGCCTCGTGGCTCTCGGGGCGGGCGCCGTGGAGCGAGATCTCCACCTCGTGGGGCCCCAGCTTGGCCAGACGGTTGACGACCTTCTTGTCGCCCAGCAGGAAGCCGTTGGAGTAGACGCGCAGTGCCATCCCCAGGCGGCGGGTCTCGGCGGCGATGGCCCAGAAATCCTTGTGGCACATCGCTTCGCCACCGGTCAGGGTCAAGTAGAGAACCCCGAAATCCGCCATCTTCTTAAGAGCTTCAAAAATTTGCGGAGTGGTGAGCTCACGCTGACCGGTGGGCGAGTTGTAGCAGAACGTGCAGAGGTGATTGCACCGGTAGGTGATCTCGAACTGCGCGTTCAGCGGGATGGCGTTGGCAAACGCCTTGCCCATCATGTCGCGATACGGGTTGGTCTGTGGAGTCTCGCTCAACGTGGATTCCCCCTCGAGCTCACGGAGTGGCGTTCAACATGCCGTGTTGGGCCAGATCGTCGATGAAAGCGTTGACGTCCTTCAGCGCGTCTTCGGCGCTGACGTCGAACTCACCGGCGATCGCCTCGGCGATCTGCTCCCGGGAGTGCTCGCCGTCCAGCAAGGTGAAGATCTTGATGGCTGCCGGGTTGAGGACCTTGACCTCCTGCCGACCGGACATCACGACCAGTCCGCCGTCGTCCCCGATGGTTCGGAACGCGGTGTCCGGATGACGCAGCGGCTTTTCGGGCGCGGAACTCATGCCGTACTCCAAGCGGGCAAAATGCCCTAACGAACTGTAGCAGATACACTTGCGGCGCAAGTCCGCCGTGATCGACCGTAAGTGTACGGTGAACACCGAGGCCCTTCAAGCGACGTTTCAGGCGCGTTTTGACCCGGATCACATCCGATCGAGTAGGAATTCGGTGATTTTCCGATGATAGCCCTCCATGGCCTCGCCATAGACCCCGGTGACCGCCGTGGCCGGAAGTTCCATCAAGCTGGCGTCACTCTCCCGATGTTCGGGGATGGTCCGGTACATCGCCTCCGCCTCGGCGGCCAGCCTCGGGTCCGACGCGGGGGTCAGCAGCAGCATATGACGCCCCGCCAACCGGGGCAGCACCTCGGCCGCACGGGCCTCCACCGGACTGCGCCGGGCACCCCGCAGGATGGCTCTGGGGAGAAATGCCAGGGCCCGATCCGCCGGCTCCCAGCCCCAGGAGGCGCGCCGTTCCAGGGCGAAGGCAGCGTCGGGATACAACCCGTCCAGGATCAGCACCCCGAGTCCCGGGCGGTCGGCGGCGGCCAACACGGCTGCGTGGGCCCCCATGCCCACCCCGTAAATCGCTCCCACCCCGGCGGCATCGGAACGGGTTGCCACGAAATCGACCGCGCCGAGCAGATCCCGCTTCTCATCGACCCCGAGGGTCGAGCGCTCTCCCCCGCTCTCGCCGTGTGCGCGAAAATCGAGGGCGAGACAGGGGATACCCCGGTCGTGGAGCCGCAACATCAGGTTGAGCAGGGCGACCTTGCCCGCCGCCAGATCGTGCCCGAGCACCACCGCGGGCCTCGAGGGGTCGGCGGGCATCCACCAGCCGGCGATCTCGGTGCCGTCCGCCGCGGGGAAACGGACCGGTTCTATCGGAAGCTTCATGCTGGCGAAATCGACGGGGGTCTCGATCAGCCGCGGCGGGACCGTGAGCCGGTGCACACGGAACGCGGCGATCCCCGAGAGCAGGGACGCAGCGAGGACGGACAACACCAACAGGGTGCCGAGCTTGGACTT
>CAZBZH010000315.1:0-5637 GCA_964496265.1 uncultured Acidobacteriota bacterium
GGGGATGTCCCGGGTGGGGATCACCGGCGACGCGAGCTTCACCGCGGCCCGCCCGCTCTCGGGGGTCGGCGTGTTGGTCGTGTTCGGCGACCTGACCCTCGGCTCGGGCTCGGCCAGCAGCTACAACGGTTTGATCTACGTGACCGGCGACTACACCCAGGGCGCTCCGTCCTCGATCAGCGGAGTCGTGATCGCCAAGGGGGATGTCGAAATTCAGGGATCCAGCGACTTCTCCGAAGTCAACTACGACCAGAGCATCCTGTCGCAGATCCAGCGCAGTCTGGGCCAGTACCGGTTCACCCGGAACCAGACCTTCACACGGATCCAATAGTGATGCGAAACCTCCGAAGCAACTCCCGCAACCCGCAGAGCGGTTTGACCCTGGCTGAAGTCCTGGTCTCGCTGGGCATCCTGGCGATGGCCATGCTCGCCGTCTCGGTGTTCATCTCCGCCTCGTTCCACCAGACGCGGCACAACGCCGACAAGGACTTCGCCGTCCAGAAGTCGATCGCGATTCTTGAAGAGCTGAAGTCGATCGTCGAGATCAACGACGGGCAGGACGTTACCCTGCTCGACGACTACGACGACGGCATCTCGTACAACACCGTTCTGACCGTCCAGGATGGGGTGACCCACCCGGCCCACGCCGCCAGCGGCAACCTGGCCAACGGCACCGGCTGGCAGTACGAGCGCCAGGTATCGGTGCAGAAGTTCGCCAGCCTGCAGGCCAACGACGTGCGGCTGGTCAACGTCAAGGTCTTCGGCTGGGTCGAGGGGGAACGGGTGTTGCTGGCCGAGACCGCCGGCGTGATCCGCACCATCGCCGACAACTATCCACCGACCCAGGTCTATGACGTCTACCTGCTGGCCATGGAGAACGTGCCCGGATGGTGGGTCTACATGGCCAACCTGGTGCCCTTCGTCGGCACGGCGATCCAGGATCTGCAGGCCCGCAACCCGGGCCTGGAGTTCCGCACCCACTGGATCCGCACCCTGGCCTACGGGCGGGATGAGGAGTATCTGCCCTACTTCAACGTGGGTAGCGACTCCAATGCCGACATCGACCTGGCCTACTTCTATCCCTCGACGATGCCCAGCGGCAGCGCCGTCGACACCTATTACGTACCCGACTCCCTGCGTGGCCGGGCCAACGTGGACGGCTCGATCGTCAACGGCTACGACGCGGCCGACAACCCCGCTCCCTACGCCCTGGCCGATCACTTCAACCACGCCATGCGACTGCCCCAGGAGCGGGATCTGTTCGACGCCCGGGTCCTCTCCGGCGTTGAAGATGCGGGCGCGCCGACCTTCCGGCTGCTGCTCGAGGATATGTTCACCAATCCTCACGACTACACCAACGCGATCATCATCAACGTCCACGGGGAGCTGTTCCCCTTCCCGCCGCTGCGCAACTACAGCGACCCGGCCAAGGATCCGGCGACCCACCCCGAGGTGCGGGTCGTGACCCACCCGGAGCGGCTGCGCTACGACAATGACGAGGACATCCAGCTGCGGGTCTACAGCTACCTGACCGATCCGACCGCATCGGCCGACCGGCTCAGCGTGCCGATCTCGGTGCTGCTCGAAGGGGTCGACGCCGGCGACGTCAGCGTCGCCTCGATCGAAGGCGGCTTCGACGGGACCGCCTACTACCGGGAGACCGACTCGACCGACGACGGCGGCAACGACATGTACCACGAGATCACCACCGTCTCCGGCGGCACCCTGGTCCGGCTGCACAACAGCCCGCTCAAGACCCCCTGCCCCGGCGGCAACTGCAACCTGGGCGGCCTCGACCCGAGCAAGCGCCTGTACAACCTGGACTACATCCCCACGCCGCTGGATTCAGGCACCGGCTCGTTCTCACGGGATCTGCGCCACAGCGGCGACACGACCAAGAACACCGCCCGCTGGATGATCCACATCGACGGGGACGGGCTCGCCGACGATCAGCGCTGGGACTTCCAGACCCGGATTGACGACGACCTGACCACCGGCACGATGTACCCGACGCCGGACAAGCCGGCCAACCTGTCGGAGACCTACGTCTGGCGCGGGGACGACACCTGGTCCTTCGGCGACGGGACCAAGGACGAACCCGGCCACGTGCCGCTGACCGAGCGTTTCCAGGTCATCGGCGACCCGCGGCACAACCCCTACGCCGACCTGTACGAAGCCTACGACCTGACCCACAATCCGCTGGGCACCGGCTACAACCGCTACTTCGACGACTTTCACGACGGCTCGGGGAACTTCGCCAACGACAACGACTACTGGCCCGGGTTCGCCGTCAAGAATGACGGCAGCAGCACCAACGACCTGTGGCAGGGCCGTATCGAGATCGACATGAACCGGGTGTTCCAGACGCTGCGCCAGGCCGTGACCCGCTCCAACTCACTGTGGACCACGATGACCGGCTTCTCCTACTACTACGTCGGTATCGGCAACGAGATCGGCTACGACTCGGCCAACGGTTTCGCCAACTCGATCCCGGTCTCGCGCAAGCCCTTCGACGGCGGCTCCGGCACGCGTAACGAGATGTCAATCACCACCGCTCAGAGCGGCGGCGTCAAGTACATCAAGGAGAACACCACCAACGGCTGGTGGGGCATGAACTGGCTGGGCGAGCTCTACCCGGACAGCGCCTACACCGGCTGGTCGACCAAGGGCAACCTGGCCACGGGCACCGGAAGCCAGCGCTACGTTCGCGTGCGCCGGGACTCGATCAGCGACAACCTGCCGGCGGGCACCTCGTTCCGGAATGCCCAGCGTCGCACCCAGTCCGAGGGCTGCACGACCTTCTTCAGTGTCGGCGCCAGCAACTCGAAGTTCCACCACACCTTCAGCGGCGGCGACGGCGATCTGCAGGCCGACGGCCAGGAGATCGCCGACCGCTTCAACTTCGGCATCCCCGACAGCGTCAGCGCCAACCGGCCGTTCTATTTCAACCTGAACGGCTCCGGCGGCGTCCCCGATCACTACCTGGACTCGATGTACGTCGGCAGCTCCTCCCTTACCGCCTCGGAACTCGCCGAGTTCTACGACCACCCGTCGAGCGGCGTGACGACCAGCGCTCTGCTGGGGGTGGACGGCCCGGGTGAGGACATGGGCTTCATCGTGGTCAACGGTATCGCCCAGACGGTGCAGACCGGTAGTGCGTTCATGAGCCGCTGGTCGGTGCTGACCATGCTCCAGAGCTTCATGGTCGGCGGGCTCTACAGCGGTACCGAGCGGATCGTGCAGGTGCCGCAGACCGAGCTGTTGACGCCCAACGAGTTGACCGACCTGGACAATCCCAGCTCGATCGCCCTCACCTGGCAGAGCGAGTGGAACCGCTGGGACGGCCTGGACTACACCGAGAACTACGCCTCGAACTTCGCCGAGGGGGTGACCCTCGACTACGTGGCCCTCTACAGCGTGGACAACGGGGCCACCTGGGCCTACGTGCAGAACGGCGCCGCCGCCGTGCCCGGAGAGCGGCCGACGGGCTCGATCCCGACCACGACCTCGACGGCGCTTACCTGGTCGGTGCCCCCCTCGAAGTTCCCCCAGGGAAGCTACGTGATCCGCATCGAAGCCTACCGCCGCGGCCTCGACCTGCACTACGCCTACCACCAGCGCAAGGTCTACATCAAACGATGATCAAGCTCGCTCCACCTTCCGAACCGCGCGACCAGCGGGGCATCACCCTGCCGGAGATGCTGGTGGTGACCGCGCTGTTGAGCGTGATCGGCATTCTGTTCTTCCAGCTGTTCACCGGCACGGCCAAGACCTCGATGATGCTCGAGTCCCGTGCCGACCTGAACACCCTGGGCCAGCGCTCGGTCAACGAACTGCGCAACCAGCTGATGCAGTCCCGGCTGGTACTCGAGGGGGACGCCGTCGGTCAGAGCTACCTGACCGCAGCGACCTTCGATAGCGACACCCCGGTGCTCACCGGCACCAAGCTGCCCAGCATCGACGCCGCCGGCATGATCGAGCCGGAGACCAGCGGCAGCAACCTGGTGGGCAACTCGATCCTGCTGGTGCGCCAGCACGACCCGGTGGGGATCTCGATTGACCACGACGCCGACGCGGGCACCGCGAACATCGACTTCCTCGCCGACACCTACACCTTTCAGTATTTCTACCTGACCGAACGGGACCAGCGGGATTTCGGCAGCACCGGGAGCTACCTGGACCTGGTCAAGACCGAGAGCGCGACCTACGCCGACTACTTTCAGCTCAGCGGGCTGAGCAGCGCCGTGCGCTCCCAGCTCCACACCGCCCTGATCGCCCAGGGCATCGAGTGGGCCTGGGACCCCGGCGAATCGGCGGGGAGTGCCTTCTACGCGCTGACCAGCGCCGGCGGTGTGACCGGCCCCAACAGCGGCCACAAGATCGATCTGAGTACGCCGGAGACGATGCTTCCGGAGTTCGCCGGCGGGCGGATCACCGGCAACATGACCTACTCGGTGGCCCGCAACAACGTGATGGTCAGCAGCGGCTACCTGCCGAGCCACAAGCTGGCGTATCCCGACGGCGAGTTCCCCGGAGGCTTCGAGGTGCTGATCGTCGGACCGTCCGGCTCCCGGCGGGTGTTCATCCGGCTGGCGCTGATGTCCGAGCAGGCGAACCAGATCCTGGGACACGCCAACGAGATCGTCATCGCCAGCTCCGACTTCTGACCCCCATCCCCGCTCAGGGGCCCGCTCAGGGCCCTGCTCAGTACCAGGCGCGCTCGTTGGTCTCGGCGTGGTAGAGCGCCAGATCGGCCCACTGTCGTGCATCCTCTTCGGGCACGTGGGGCACCGTCATCGCCCCCGAGGCCAACCGGATCGTGAAGTGGGTCAACCCGGCACGCCGTTGACCCGGCGTTTGCCGGAAGGCCACCTGCTGCACCTTGAACAGCGGAAAGACCCGCACCCGCCGCCCGAGAAACCCGCTGCGCACATAGCCAAACTCGCCGTCGACTCCGTAGCCCCAGCGAGACCAGCGCAGGCGGGTCAGCCCGTAGGCCAGTCCGTAGAGCAACGGGATCGCCAGGGCGAACAGTCCGTGGGCCAACAGGGTCGGAGGCAGCGTCACGAGCAGGATCGGCGGTGTCCAGCCGAAGAGCAGCACCCGGGAGATGAAGCGGCGGCGGTCGGGCCGTGAAAACCGCTCCGGCCGGGCATCGGCGTCGACGAACTCCCGGGTCAAGCGGTCCGCCTCACCGGGATGGAGCGCGGGCACGATGAAGGACGTCTGGGGCACGGGCATCCCCGACGAATCGACCTGCGGGCTACCGGAGCCGGTGACCTCGAGCTTGAGGTTGGCGATGCCCAGCAGGCGGGCGACGGCGTTCTCCCGCCGGACCAACGCCTGGATCTTGTGGCGCTTGAGAGCGACCTCGTGGCGGTTGAGCAGGCCGGCGCTGCGGCGATAGGTTTCGCCGCTCCTCACGAGGCGATAGCCGTAGTAGCGGAGGAGCGCTCCCGCCATCGACAAGAGCGGAAGGGCGAGCAAGCCGCCGAGCACGCCGCCCAGCAGGGCCAGGCGCCCGAACAACCCGCCGTCCCGCACGCCGCGGACGATGCGCTGGACCAGATCCTCGAACAGGATCGGGCCGAACTGCTTTATGGTGCCATGTCGAACCGGGTGCAGACACCGGGCGGC
>CAZBZH010000316.1:0-5614 GCA_964496265.1 uncultured Acidobacteriota bacterium
TTGACAAACTTCTGCACCTGTTCCGGAGTCGGCGGCAGGCCGATCAGGTCGAAGTAGAGCCGGCGAATCAACGCCCGCTGGCTGGCCATCGGAGCCGGGCCCAGGCCGGCGGCTTCCAGCTTCTGCAGGTTGGCAACCCGCTGGGCGCCCTCGAAGGAGGCGGCGCCGAGCAGCAGCGAACCGCTCTGTTCCAGCGCCGTGCGCACCACCTGATCGGCGGGGAGATCGCGGATCGCTTCCCGCAGTTCCTCCAGCCGCCGCATTGCCCGATAGAGATCGGGGCAACGGGTCAGGTCGACGGTGGCTCCCGGGTGGAAGCGTCCGTGAGCCGCCACGTGGGCGTGCAGCTCGGTATCGGCCACGCCACCGGCGGGGGAACGCAGATAGGCCAGCAGCGCCACGCCGTCGCCCGGGCGCGAAAGGGTGCGCAGCAGGGCGATCAGCTGGGTGATCTCCGGCCGCCGCAGGAACTCCCGCCCGCCGTCGACCACGAAGGGAATGCCGCGCTCGCGCAACCCGCGCAGGTAGATGCCGAGCTGGCTGAAGGCGCGCAGCAACACGGTCACGTCGCCGTAGCGGCATTCGCCGGCGGCGATCCAGCCCTCGATCTGTTCGGCGAGGATGCGGCTCTCGGCCAGGCGGCGTTCGCCGGCCAGCAGCTTGCGGTCGGTCTCGGGGGTCCAGATCTCGACCCGCGGCCCGTCGCCGGCGGAGGGCCGCGCCGCGTGGATCGCCTCGTAGTCCGGCTGATAGGCCGATGCCTGCCAGACCCCCCGGGGATCCTCGAACAGCCGGTTGACCGGATCGAGCACGCCGTCGACGCTGCGGAAGTTCTCGGTCAGCAGGCAGGCGATGCCCGGCGGGTCCTGCTCCAGCAGGTGATCCACCGTGTGGGCGAAGGCCTCGTAATCCGCGCCGCGGAAGCGATAGATCGACTGCTTCGGGTCGCCGACGACGAACAGGCGGCCCGGCGCCAGCCGGGTCTCGAAAGCGTTCTCCGCGGCGGCGTCTTCCCGTTCGCCCAGGTACATCATGATCTCGTATTGCAGCGGGTCGGTGTCCTGGAACTCGTCGACCAGCAGCATGCGGAAACGTTCCCGGCAGCGGCGCCGGATGTCCGGGTGCTCCCGCAGCAGATTGCGCGCCAGCACCAGCAGCGCGTCGAAGCTGACGAAGCCCCGTTCGAGGTAGGCCTCGCGGGCCTCGGAGGCGAAGGGGCCGACCGCCTCGACGGCCGCATCGAGCAGGGCGTCATCGCCGCGATAGAGGCCCTTGGCGAGCCGGTAGCCTTCCTTGCCCAACTCCCGCAGCGCGCCGAGCTGGGATCCCAGCGCCTTGCCGCTGATGGCGAAGCTGCCCTCCATCCCGTCGGGCAGGTCCGGGTCGGCGTCGACCACCCGGCGCAGACCGTCGCTGCCCTCCTCTTCCCAGGCAGACAGAGCGTTGCGCAGACCGCGCAGCAAACGGATGCCCTTGAGCCGGTCCTGGGTGCCGAAGCGGATCAGCGCGTCGTCCAGTTGCGCCGCCAGCGCCGCGATCTCGTCTCCCAGGATCTCCCGGCGATCCGGCCGCAGCGTATCGGCGCGCAGCAGCGACCCGGGCACGTCGAAGCCGGCCAGGCGGAAGGCCAGGCGGCGCAACAGGTCCAGGTCCAGCGGGCCGAGCAGCCGCCGCCAGAGTTCTCCGCGGGGTGCGGCGGGCCCCAGCTCCCGCCCGGCGAAGCGGTCCCAGCTCTCGGCCAGCACCACCTCCCAGTGGGCGCCCTGGTCCACCTCGAAGCGGGGATCGACGCCCGACTGCAGCGGGTAGCGGCGCAGCAAGCCCGAGCAGAACGCGTGGATCGTGTCGATCTGGGCGGCGTGGAGTTGGTGTAGGGCCTGCAGCGCCCGTGAGCCGATGCGCACCGGCTCGATACCGCAGGTGTCCCGCAGCCAGACGAAGGATCGATCTGCCTCGCCGTTGCCGTCGTCGTCGCCGGGTGTGCGCGCCCGCTCGATCAGACGCTCCAGGCCGAAGGCCAACCGCTCGCGCATCTCCGCCGCCGCCTTCTTGGTGAAGGTGATCGCCGCGAGCTCACGGAGCTCGAGGGTGTCCGAACCGATGGCGTTGAGCACCCGCTCGACCAGCAGGCTGGTCTTGCCCGTTCCCGCGCCGGCGGTGACCACCACATTGCGGTCGAAGGTGGTCGCGGCGATGCGTCGCGCCTCGGCGTCGCGCAGGCTCAAACCTGTTTCTCCAGCACGCGGACCCTCCGGGTGTTCTTGCTCTTGAGGGCACGGAAGTCGGCGGTGTCCTCGGCCAGGTCGTCCCGCTCGCGGGTCGGCGGATGGGCTCGGCGGCAGGCGGGGCGGTAGGCGCAGTAGCGACAGGGGCCGTCGTCCCGGGCCATGGGGAACGATCCGCGGTCCAGTAGCTCCGACAGCACCCGCAGCGTTTCCCGCACCCCTTCCCGGGTTGCGTGGTCCAGTTGCAGGCTGGCGCGGTCACCCCGGGTCGGATGCCGTTCGTAGTAGGGCGCCACGCCGAGGAGTTCGACCTCGGTGTCCGGCTGCGACAGCAGCTGGTAGATCGCCGCCTGAAGCTTGAGCCCCTTGAGCGCCTGGGAGGGATCGGTCTGGCCTTCCAGGTTCCCCGAGGTCTTGTAGTCGCCGACGATCTGTTCGCCGTCCCGGCCGATGACCCGGTCGAGCCGGCCGTGGACCGTAAGGCTCTCGCCGTTCCCCAGGGGCAGCTCCCGGGCGATCACCTGTTCCAGCCCCTCGATGGTCCAACCGCTCTTGAGCCGCGCCAGATCCTGGAGCAGGAAGTGCTCCATCACGCCGAGCCAGATCTCCGACTGGCTGCTCCAGTAGAAGCCCAGCCGGTCTTCCCGCCGTTCCCGCTCGACCGCCATCTGATCGTTCCAGGCGGCGGCGAGCATGGTCCGTGCGCGCAGTTCGAGATCGTCCCCGTCGAGCCCCTCTTCGAGCAGGTGCTTGTAGACCGCCTCCAGGGTTTCGTGCACCCGCAGGCCGATCTCCTGGGCGGGCAGGGTGTAGGCGTCTGCCTCGGGCTCCAGCTCCTCGATGCCCAGTACGTAGCCGAAGAAGTAGCGCAGCGGACAGCGCCCCAGCTCCTGCAGGGAGGAGACGCTGTGGCGGTCACGGACGATCGGCTGTTGCAGGCGTCCGTCGTAGCGCATGTCGCCAGGTTCGAACTGTTCGGTGACCCGGATCATCTCCAGGCCGGCGGCAAGCTGCGGCCGTCGCGTGGCCAGGCCTTCGTGAGCGGCGGTCGGGTCGGTGGCCGAGAGCGCGATCCACTGCAGCGCCTCGGCCGGCGTCAACATCCCCGGCGCCTCGGCCAGTCCTTCCAGCCGGCGCAGCGGATGCGCCGGCACCGACTCGGCGTGGCGCACCACCGCCTCGGTGGAGGGTTCGCCGAGAGCGACCCGCCCGACCTCGCGCAAGAAAAAGGAGGGCACGTTGGCCCGGCCGGCCTCGTCGGCGCGCAGCCAGGAGATATCGATCCGCTCCTCGGCGGCGGCGAGCATCGAGGCCAGCAGCTGGCGTTCCTCGCTCTCGCCTTCGAGTTTGAGCGGCAGGACGAAGCCGCCCCGGTTGCGCAGGTTGCGGCGCAGTCGATCGGGGAGGAACGGGTCTTCCCGGGGCACCCGCGGCACCAGCCCCTGTTGGAAGCCGAGGATGAACACCCGGCGGAAGGTCAGGCCGCGCGCCTGCATGGCGTCGAGCACCCGGATGCCTTCCCCATCCTCGTCGCCCAGCGGCACCCGGCTCTCGTCCAGGGTCTTCTCCAGCCAGTCCACCGCCTCGCGGAAGGTCACCGGGTCGCTGCCGGCGATCTGGGTCAGCGCCCGCATCTCCCGCAGGTGTTCGGCGAGCCGCCCGTAGCCCGGCGCCTTCTCCGCATCGGTCTCGAGTTTCAGGTAGCGGCGCAACAGCAGTTCGATGCTGCGGGCGTGCTCGTGCCAGCGACGCAGGGCCTCGGGGCGCACGACCCGGTCGAGACGTTCGATCACCTGGGCCGCGTCGCGGCAACCCTGACGCACGAGCCAGTCCGGTTCGTCCCGGCTTCCCAGCCGCCGGCGGTCGGTGGGCCGCTCGGCCCAGCGGGTCAGTTCTTCCAGCCACTCCCGGCGGCCGCCGAGGATTCGTGCCCGGCGGCTCCAACGTTCGAGCCCGCCGGGAAGCGGGTCCTCGGCACCGAGGGCACGGGTATCGAGCCGGGGGGAGCGCAGCAGTTCGACGGTGCGTCCTCGCGGGTAGTCGTCGGCGCAGACCCGCAGCAACAGCAGCAGGTCGTGGATCCAGGGCTCGCGCCGCAGAGGCAGCTCCAGGCTGGTGGTCAGCGTCAGCGATTGGGCCTCGATGGCGGCCAGGTAGGGTTCGAGGCTGCGGCCGATCAGCGCGATGTCCCGGGGTGCGACGCCGTTCTCGATCTCGACCAGCGCGTGGCGCAGGGCGACCTCGACCTCCCGTGCGGCCCCCTGGGCATGGCGGAAGCGAACGGTGTCCAGCGGTGCGCCTCGTTCATCCTCCCGGAACAGCAACGGAAGGCGCGGCCCCAGGCAGCCCGCCGGTTTGTCCGGCAGCGCCTCGGCACCGGGCTCGGCCCGGAGATGCCGGGCGGCGTAGTCCCGGGCATAGGCCACGGCGGGGGAGCGCTCGTCGTAGGGCAACAGCGCGGTGACCGGCGTCTCCCGGGAGAGCGCCCGCACCAGCGAAAGATGCATCCCCACCAACTCGTAGGCGCCGTGGAGGAACACGCCGGTGATCCCCCGGGCGAAGGAGCCCGCCTCGTCGGCCGCGGCGGCGATCCAGCCGGCCTCGTCGGTCAGGCCCTGGGTTTCGAGCCGGGTCAACTCCCGCACGTAGCCGGCGTACAGTTCGGCCAGGGTCTGGTCGGAAGGCTGCTCGCCGGCGGCGTGCAGATGATCGGGCGAGACCTCCGCCTCCCGCAGTTCGTTCAGCGTGGCCAGCAGGCTGCGGCGGCTTCCCGGCCGTTCGTCGGCGAAGCGGCTCAGCGGGTGGTCGGGCAGCCGCTCCAGGGCCCGCTCCAGCACCGGCTCCAGCAGCCGCGGAGACATCGCGGTCAACGGCGGCCGCATGGCGCTTTCCAGGATGCGCCGGGCCAGTCCGCGGAAGGTGCCGACCTCGACGCCGAGCCAGGCGCTGCGCTCCTCGGCGAGGCGCCGCTGGACATGGCGGGCCAGCCGCCGGGTCGGGGTGACGATCCAGATCGGGCCCTCGGGAGCGGCGTCCCGCAGTACCGCGACCCGCCGGATCAGCTCCCGTTCGAGGGTGAACGGATCCGGGTGATAGAGCGCGCGCATCGGCGCCTAATGTATCAAGCCGGAGGCAGTCTCAGGTGCTAGGATCCCTGCGTTCTTTCCCCGACCGCGACGAGGATCCCGAATGGCAAACCACTTCGAGAGCCGCGACCTGGAAGTGCTGGCCGAGCGGGGGATTTCCCCCGAGGAGGCCGAGCGGCAGCTGGCCCTGTTCGCCCGGCCGCCGGCCTACGCGGCCCTGGCCCGCCCCTGCACCCCCGGCGACGGGGTGACGGTGCTCGATGACGTCGAGCGAGAAGCCGTCGAGGATCGCGTCGAAGTACG
>CAZBZH010000317.1:0-5609 GCA_964496265.1 uncultured Acidobacteriota bacterium
AGAAGAACAAGGCACCGGAGGTCACGCAGGCACCTGCGAAGCCGAAGCCGGATCTTCCACCGGTTCCCGAGGAGATCACTCTCTCCGAGGCGGTAACCGTGAAGGAGCTGGCGGAAAAGCTGAACCGCAAGTCGAAGGACGTGATCGCCAAGCTGATCGGCCGGGGCGTCCTCGCCACGATCAACCAGCCGCTGGACCCCGAGGTCGCCGTCGAGGTCGCTCTCGAGTTCGGCTCGATCGCCTCGGTCCTGAGCTTCGAGGAAGAGGCGCAGCAGACCGCCGGCGAGCCGGCGGAGGCCTCGACCGAGATCAAGGCCGCCGACGAGGATCCGTCGAAGATGGTCTCCCGCCCGCCGGTGGTGACCGTCATGGGTCACGTCGACCACGGAAAGACATCGCTGCTCGACGCGATCCGCACCACCAACGTGGTCGATCGCGAACACGGCGGCATCACCCAGCATATCGGCGCCTATCAGGTCGAGGAGAACGGCAAGAAGATCACCTTCCTCGACACGCCGGGTCACGAAGCGTTCACCCTGATGCGCGCCCGCGGTGCCAAGGTCACCGACATCGTGGTCCTGGTGGTTGCGGCCGACGACGGGGTCAAGCCTCAGACGCTGGAGGCGATCGATCACTCCAAGGCGGCCGGCGTGCCGATCGTCGTGGCGATCAACAAGGTGGACAAGCCCGACTCCAACATCGATCGGGTCAAGCAGCAGTTGATGGAACGGGAGCTGGTGGTCGAGGACTACGGCGGCAACATCGTCGCCTGCGAGGTCTCGGCCAAGAAGCGCACCGGCCTCGACAACCTGCTCGAGATGATCCTGCTCGAAACCGAGATGAAGGAGCTCAAGGCGAACCCGGAAGCTCCGGCCAGCGGCGTCGTGCTCGAAGCGCGGCGTGACCGCTCCCGCGGCACCATCGCGACCCTGTTGATCCAGAACGGAACCCTCAAGGTCGGCGATGCCTTCATCGCCGGGGCGGCCCACGGTAAGGTCCGCGCGATGGTCGACGAGAACGGCAAGCGGGTCAACTCCGCGGGTCCGTCGACTCCCGTCGAGGTCATGGGCCTCAACAGTGAGCCCTACGCCGGCGACACGCTGCAAGCGGTTGCCGACGAAGGCAAGGCGCGGCAGATCGCCTCGTTCCGTCAGGAGAAGGAGCGCGCCGCCGCCATGCAGGCTTCGGCCAAGCGCACCCTCGAGAACCTCTCGCGGCAGATCGCCCAGGGCGATGTCAAGGAACTGCCGGTGCTGCTCAAGGCGGATGTCCAGGGCTCGATCGAGGCGATCGAGAAATCCCTCGGCGAACTGCCCAGCGACAAGATTCGCGTCAACGTACTGCGCTCGTCGATCGGCGCCATTACCCAGGCCGACGTGCTGCTGGCAGCGGCGTCCAACGCCATCGTCATCGGCTTCAACGTGCGGCCCGACCGGGTCACCGCCGATCTGGCCAAGCGCGAAGAGGTTGATATCCGGCAATACGCCGTGATCTACGACGTGATCGACGAGGTCAAGCAGGCGATGCTGGGCATGCTCGAGCCGACCCTGCGCGAGAGCGTGCTGGGCCAGGCCGAGGTACGCCAGACCTTCAAGGTGCCGAAGATCGGAAACATCGGCGGTTGCTATGTCACCGACGGCAAGATCGCCCGCAAGGGCGAGCTGCGCCTGATCCGGGAAAACGTCGTGATCTACACCGGCAAGGTCGGTTCGTTGCGCCGATTCAAGGACGATGTCTCCGAGGTCAAGTCCGGCTACGAGTGCGGTATCGGCATCGCCGGATACAACGACATCAAGGTCGGCGACGTGATCGAGTGCTTCGTCACCGAGAAGGTCGCGGCCGAGAGCCTCTAACACCCGGCGCGACGTTTGACCATCGGCGTCTACACCTTCGAGATTCATCTTCCGGGCGCCCAGTCGCTGAAGAACAAGCGACAGGTGCTGCGCCGGGTCAAGGACCGGCTCCGCTCCCGTTACAACGTGGCGGTCTCGGAGTTGGAAGAACATACCGACCTCTGGCAACGGGCCTCCCTGGCCGTGGTCTCGGTCGCCTCCCGTCGTGAACCGCTGGAACGCCTGTTCGAATCGGTGCGCGAGGAGGCCCAGTCCCACGTGCCCGGCGAGATCATCGATACCGGCAGCGAGTTCATCGACGGCATCGACGGCGGTCCCGGGGGTTGGAACGAGGACTGGGAGTGACTTCTCATCGCACCGCCCGCGTGGCGGACGTCATCCGCAAGACCCTCTCGACCCTGATTCGTGAGGAGGTCCGCGACCCCCGGGTGGGCGCGGTCTCGATCACCGATGTGCGGGTTACCAGCGACCTGCGCCACGCCCGGGTCTTCCTCTCCTCCCTGGACGAGGGGAAAGATCGCGAACGCACCCTGCAGGGGCTGAAGGCGGCATCGACCTTTCTGCGCGGCGCCGTCGGGCGGGAGGCGCGGCTCAAGCACGCGCCGGAGCTCCAGTTCGAGTGGGACACCGCCCTCGAGACCGGGATGCGCATCGAGCAGCTCCTCTCCGACATCGAGATCAGCCCCGACCCCGACGCCGAGACCGAGGCTTCCGAGTCTGAGCCGGGCAGCGAGGAGCAAGACCCCTCGTGACCAAGCGGGACGAGAGCCCCTGGGAAGGGCTGTTGCTGATCGACAAACCCGCAGGCTGCACCAGCCACGACGTGGTGGCCAAGGTCCGCTGGCTGACCGGCCGGGCCCGCACCGGCCACGCCGGCACCCTCGACCCGATGGCCACCGGCCTCCTGCCCCTGGTGCTGGGCCGGGCCAGCCGACTGGTCCGTTTCCTCCCGGGTGCGCCCAAGGACTACGAGGGCACCCTGCGGCTGGGCCTGCGCACCTCCAGCGACGACATCACCGGCGACGTGCTGGAACAGCACGACGGACCACTCCCCGGGGACGACGCGGTTCTGGCCGCGGCGGCCGGGCTGACCGGCGAATTCGACCAGATGCCGCCGGCGGTCTCCGCCCGCAAGGTCGGGGGCAAACGCCTCTACAAGCTTGCCCGGCAAGGGGTCGAGGCCAAGGTCACCCCCCGGCGGGTGCGGGTCGAGCGCTTCGCGTTGAGTCCGGGGGCAGAGCCGGGTGAATACCGCTTCGAGGCCTCGGTCTCGGCGGGAACCTACATCCGCTCCCTGGCCCGGGACCTGGGACAGGCCCTGGGCTGCGGGGGCACCCTGGCCTCCCTGCGCCGGACCCGCATCGGCCCCCTGGACCTGGCCGACGCGGTCTCGGTGCCGGCGCTGGACCGGCTGACCCCGGAAATCCTGCGGGCCGGCCTGCGCTCGCCGGCGGAAATGCCCCTCTCCCCTCCCCCGGTCGATCTGGCGGACCCCGAGGAGGTCCGGCGCTTCCTCTCGGGCAACCCGCTGATGGCACCCGAGGGCCTGGCGGAGGGGTTTTGCCGGGTCCTCGGACCCGACGGCAAGCTGCTGGGAGTCGCCGAGATTTCCGAGGATGCCCTGCGCCCCAGGGTGGTGGTGGCCAGCTTGCCGGGTCCCCGGGCCCTGTGATAACGTTCGCCGGTCAGAAAAAGAATAAGGAAGAAGAAACTCTGTTATCTGGCCCGTTCGCGCACGTCGGCGGGTCCGGAATGAGGTTGCCGGTGTCTCTGACTCGCGAAGCAAAGAACGACCTGATCGGTGAGTACCAGACCCACGAGGGGGACACCGGTTCCCCTGAAGTGCAGATCGCGATCCTGACCAAACGGATCGAATACCTTACCGAGCACTTCCAGTCCCACAAGAAAGATCACCACTCTCGGCTGGGTCTGTTGAAGATGGTCGGAAAGCGTCGCCGGCTGCTGGATTACCTCAAGCGCAAGAACCTTGATCGCTACCAGCAAATCATCAGCCGACTCGGCATCCGTAAGTAGCCGGGTTTCTTCCCACCCAAGTTTTGTTTGCTGGAACGGGGGCGTGGCGCCTCCGTCGATACCTCTGTGTGCACGAGGTCCGTGCGCGCGCATGGGAGCGTTGTTTTGCTTCGTACCAAAGAAGTCCGCGTAGGCGAGCATACCCTCGTCGTTGAGACCGGCAAGATGGCCAAACAGGCCGACGGTGCCGTCACCGTTCGCATGGGCGACACCGTCGTCCTGGTGACCGCGGTCTCCTCCAACTCCCCTCGCGAAGGGGTCGACTTCCTTCCACTCACCGTCGACTATCGCGAGTTCGCCTACGCCGCCGGCAAGATCCCCGGCGGCTTCTTCAAGCGTGAAGGCCGTCCCAACGAGAAAGAGACCCTGACCTCGCGCATGATCGACCGCCCGCTGCGGCCGCTCTTCCCCGACGGTTGGAACTGTGAGACCCAGGTCATCGCCATGGTGCTCTCCACCGACCAGAGCAACGACTCCGACGTGCTGGCCATCACCGGCGCCTCCTTCGCTCTCGGCATCTCGAACATTCCCTTTGCCACGCCGATCGCCGCGGTCCGCGTCGGTCTGACCGCCGACGGCGAGTACATGATCAACCCGACCTTCGAGCAGCGGAAGGAATCCCGCCTCGATCTGATCGTCTCCGGTTCCGACGAGGCCATCGTGATGGTCGAGGCCGGCGCCAAGGAGGTCAGCGAGGACGAGATGGTCGAGGCTCTCGAGCGCGGGCATGCCGCGATCAAGGAGATCCTCGTCGTACAGAAGGAGCTGATCGCCGAGATCGCTCCGGTCCTCCGCGACGTGCCGAAGAAGCCCGAGCCGGAAGGGCTCGCCGAGAAGCTGCTGGCCGAGTGGAAGGAACCCCTCGCCGACGCCATGCGGCACAAGGGCAAGATCGAGAGCTACGCCAAGGTCGACGCCCTGAAGAAGGCGATGATGGACTCCTTCGAGGATGATCAGGCCGAGGAGAAGCAGTTCGCCTCGAGCTACTGGCATCACATCCAGGACATCATCCTGCGTGAAGAGGTGATGAACGTCGGCAAGCGCCTCGACGGCCGCGCCTTCGACGAGATCCGCAACATCGACGTCGAGGTCGGCGTCCTGCCCCGCACCCACGGTTCGGCGCTCTTCACCCGCGGCGAGACCCAGGCGTTGGCCACCGTCACCCTGGGCACCTCCGCCGACGCCCAGCGTCTCGACTGGATCGAAGGGGAATCCGAACGCCGCGTGATGCTGCACTACAACTTCCCGCCGTTCTCCGTCGGAGAGGCCCGCTTCCTGCGCGGCCCCGGCCGCCGCGAGATCGGTCACGGCGCCCTCGCCGAGCGCGCGCTGATGCCGGTCATGCCCTCCGAGGAGAAGTGGCCCTACGTGGTACGCATCGTCTCCGACATCCTCGAGTCCAACGGTTCGTCGTCGATGGCGACGGTCTGCGGCGGCTCGCTCTCGATGTTCGACGCCGGCGTGCCGCTGAAGGCCCCGGTCGCCGGTATCGCGATGGGTCTGGTCAAGGACGGCGATAACGCCGTGATCATGACCGACATCGCCGGCGCCGAGGACCACCATGGCGACATGGACTTCAAGGTCGCCGGAACCGCCGACGGCATCACGGCGCTGCAAATGGACATCAAGATCGCCGGCATCACCCGCGACATCATGTCCCGGGCGCTGCAGCAGGCGAAAGACGCCCGCATGCACATCCTGGGCAAGATGGGCGAACAGATC
>CAZBZH010000318.1:0-5591 GCA_964496265.1 uncultured Acidobacteriota bacterium
ACGGCGCCGCGGAGCGGCAGGCGCTGATCGACTCCGGCGGTTGGCCGGGGCCGGCGCCGACCTAGATCCGGCGCCGGCCTGGATCCAGCGGACGCCGACTCAGGCTCGGCGGACCCGGGGCCTGAGCCGGGCGGACCCCGGCCAGGGCCTGGCAGACGGGCGGTTGCCGCCGCTGGAGCCGCGGGTCGCCGCAAAAGAAAACGGCGCCGAAACCGGCGCCGTCTCATCGCGTTGCGCTGCGGCCGGGATCAGTGGCTGATCATCGGCTCCATGCCCTTGGCCGCTTCGATCCAGCCCTCGACGGTCGAGGTGGCCGGGGTGGCGTTGGACAGGTTCTTTTCCTTGTTGACCTCTTCCATCTTGGTGGCGAGGTTCTCGGCGTTGCGGTGGCGCAGCTCCTTGACCGTATCCACGCCCGAGGCCTCGAGCAGCTCGGAGTACTGGGGGCCGACGCCGGAGATGCGCATCAGGTCCGCCTTGTTGGCCCAGTTGAGCAGCAGCTTCTCGCTGACCTCGGTGCTCTCGCTGATGCTCTTGCGGCCCTTGGCGTCGCCGCAATGCTTGAGCAGGTCGTCGGTGGTCTGGATCTCGGCGGTCGCCAGTTTCTCGGCGTAGGCCGGTCCGATTCCTTCGATTTCGTCGATCTTGTAGGACATCTCGATCACTCCTTCCGGG
Source organism: uncultured Acidobacteriota bacterium (assembly GCA_964496265.1). GTDB lineage: Bacteria > Acidobacteriota > Polarisedimenticolia > Polarisedimenticolales > Polarisedimenticolaceae > Mor1. Next base: position 676 of record CAZBZH010000318.1, read on the forward strand.
GTTTGTTGTTCTGCGGGGGTTACTGCCGCCCGATCTCGTCGAGGAAACGGCCGTTGGCCATGCGGATCGTGCGGTCTTCGGTCTCGATCAACGCGTGGGTCGGGGTCACCGAGCGCAGGGTGCCGCGCTCACCGGCGATCTCGACCTGTTCGCCGACCGTGAAGATCTTGCGGGCGTAGAAGCCGGCCAGGATGTTGCGGGTCACGTCCCGGCTACCCAGTCCGAAGGACAGCCCGAAGGCCAGGGCGGCGCCGGCGAGGAACAGGGCGGTGACCAGGTGCACGATCTCGGTATCGATCTGCAACTGGCCGAAGGCCATGATCGCGACGATGAAGAACACCACCGAACCGACCAGGCGTCCCAGGGGTCGCGCGAACTCGATGCCCGAGTTGCTGGCCGCTTCGGCCACGGCGCCGGCGGCGAACTGACTGGCGGCGCTGCCGATCAGGAGCAACAGCAGGGCAGCAACCAGGTTCGGCAGGTAGGCGAAGAACGAACCGAGGGCATCGGAGATCGCCACCAGGCCGAGGGCGTCGGCGGTGGTCTTGGCGATCAGGAACAGCAGCAGGAAGTAGGCCAGGCGAGGCAGGAATTGGTTGAGCTGCTGGCGGATGCCGATGCGGTGCAGCGCCTTGTCGATGCCGGCGCGTTTCATCAGGTCGTCGAAACGGAGGCGGGTCAGGATCGCCCGCAGCACCCACTCGATGACCTTGGCCACGAGGACGCCGACAAGCAGCAGCACCAGGCCGACCACTACCTTGGGGGCCAGGTCGACGGCGGCGTCGAACATGTCCTGGAAGGCCGTCTGGAGCTTCTCCATCATCACCGCTTACTCCTCCCTTTTGCGCCGGGGTTCCCGATCAACCCGTAGACCAGGTCCATCATCTCGACCATGTAGTTGGCCGGCAGGAACCAGACGAAGTTGATGAACTGCAGCGCCGTGGTACGTCGCTCGATGGTGTTTTCCAGCCGGTCGACGAAACCTCCTGGAGGTTCCTCGGCGAGGTCGGCCAGTTCCTGGATCGGGGCGCCGGTGTCGATATCGTCGTCGTGTGCGTTCATGGTTGCTGCTCTCGGGGGCTCGGGTCGGAGGGACCGTCAAATAACCGGCGGAACTCCTCGCGACCCCGCTTGATACGCATCTTGACCGCCGACAGGCTCAACTCGAGCTGGTCCGCGATCTCCTGATAAGAAAGCTTGTCCAGATCGCGCAGCACCAGGGGAATGCGCAGGGTGTCGTTCATCGACTCCAGCACCTGCTTGATCCGCTCGCGATCTTCGCCGGCTCCCAGATTCCGTTCGGCCACGGGCTGGGTGCTCAGCTCTTCGAAAGTCTCGTGGTTCTCCTCGTCGTCGATCTCGACGAACTGGCGGCGCCGCTGCTTCTTGACGTGATTGAGGCAATGGTTGGTCTTGATCCGGGTGATCCAGGTCTTGAAGCTCGCACGCCCCTCGAAACGCTCCAGGGCGAAGAAGGCCTTGATGAAGACCTCCTGGGCCAGGTCCTCGATATCCCGCGGAGTACGGGTCAGGTAGCGGCAGTTGGCCAGGACTCGCGCTTGATGCCGTTGTACCAATTGGGTGAAAGCCGAACGGTCTCCCTCGCCGGCGCTGCGGGCCAACTCCACCAGTTGTTCGTCGGTGGTCTCGGGACTGGGGTTCGGCAAATCCGGCTCCTGGGCAGATAGGGGCTGGCGATTGTTCCATGACCCTTCTCCCGCGTGAAGCCCGCACCTATGAAAAAGGGGCCGCGACCGACCTTCGGCCGCGGCCCCAGGGCGGAGTCGTCTAGTTGAGCCGCTTCAGTTCGACGCGGCGGTTCTCGGCGCGGCCGTCGGCCGTACCGTTGTCGGCGATCGGCTGGGATTCACCGTAACCCCGGGCGGTCATGCGCGAGGCGGCGACACCCTTGGTGCCCAGGTACTTCATGACCGATTCGGCGCGGCGGCCCGACAGGCCCAGGTTGTAGTTGTCGCTACCCTGGGAGTCGGTGTGACCGGCCACCTCGATCTTGACCTCCGGCCACTGGGCCAGGGTCTGGGCCACCTCGTCGAGGACGCGGGTGGCATCGGAGGTCAGCACGTCGCTGTTGGTCTCGAAGTTGACCCCCTTCAGCACGAAGGTGCGGGTGTCCTCGTCGAAGACCTTCTTGCAGCCGCGGGAATCGACTTCCGTGCCGGCGGCGGTGCCGGGGCACTTGTCGAGGCCGTCGAACACGCCGTCGCCGTCACTGTCCTTGGGGCAACCGCTGGCATCGACCACCGCGCCGCGAGGGCTGTTGGGGCACTTGTCGATGCCGTCGTAGACACCGTCGTTGTCGCTGTCCTTGGGGCAGCCGCGGCTATCGACGGTGGCACCCTTGGGCGTGTCCGGACACTTGTCGAGCCCGTCGTAGACGCCGTCGCCGTCGCTGTCCTTGGGGCAGCCGCTGGCGTCGATCACCGCACCATTGGGGGTGTCGGGGCACTTGTCGTCGCCGTCATGGACGCCGTCACCGTCGGTGTCCCGGTCGCAGCCGTCGGAGGTCACCGGCACGCCGGGGGCGGTGTCGGGGCACTTGTCGAGCCCGTTCCAGACGCCGTCGCCGTCGCTGTCCAGCGGACAACCGGTGGCGTCGACCTGGGCACCCTGCGGGGTGTTGGGGCACTTGTCCTTGCGATCGATCACGCCGTCGCCGTCGGTGTCCGCCGGCGGGCTGCCGCCCAGGGCCCAGGTCAGACCGAAGGTGGTCTCGATGTGGCTGACCGTCTCGTTGAGGCCCATGCCTTCGAGATCGGTGCTGACCATGCGCGCGTCCCAGCGAGCGCCGAAGTTGTCGCTCAGGAACCAGCGCAGACCGCCGCCGAGGTTCAGGCTCAGGTCGTCATCGTTGTAGACGCTACCGGCGTCGGTATCGTCCTCGCCGAAGCCGAAGGTGACGAACGGGCGGAAGGTCTCGCCCTCGTTGAAGTTGTGCAGGAAGTTCAGGCGCAGTCCCTGCAGTTTGAACTCGTCGACGCCGAGCATCATCTGTTCGTTGGTCGGCAGGTCGGCGGTGAACTCCTGGAAGCTGATCTCGGTGCTCCAGGTATCGGAGAACCAGACGCCGAAGCGGCCACCCCAGAGGGTGGAGTCATCGGGCGAAAAACTGCCGTAGCTGTCGGGGAATGCCAGGCCGCCGAACAGCCCGACCTCAACGTCCCCCTTGGTTCCGCCGTCGGCCAGGGCAGGCGCGGTCGCCAGGCCCACAATCGCCAGCAGCGTGAACACGATCGTTAGAGTCTCCCTCCTCACCGTCATCTCCTTCCGAGCCACGCGTATCGCGCGACATTTCGCGAGTCCGCTCGGCGGACCCGGCTGGGTGCAACGAAACGGCCCCGGCAGCAGGTGAAGTCCCTCTTCCTGCTCCCGATTCGGGCCGAAATCGGGGGAACCCGGGATCGCTTGGCACGGCTCCGGCCCCGATCCTGCGCGGGGCTCCGGGTTCCCCCGGAATGGTAGACCAACCCCCCACCCGGAAGTCACATGTCGGGGGAAGAAATCTTTCCTTTGCTAATATCCGTGGTTGCCTCTGCGGGATGGCACCCCCTGAAGTGCCCTCGACCGAGGCCCCTGCTGCCCGGGATGGGCGCCCTGGAGAACGCGATGAAGTCTCGAAACCCACAGTTGGAGTCCCTGCTCGGGTCGATCCAGAAGCCCACCCGCTACATCGGGGGCGAATGGAACGAGGTGGTCAAGGACCACCGGGAGGTCGATGTGACCTTCGCCCTGGGCTTTCCCGACGTCTACGAGATCGGGATGTCCCACCTGGGCTACCGGATTCTTTATTCTCTTCTAAATTCCATGGACTGGGTCGCCGCCGAGCGGGCCTTCTGCCCGTGGCCGGACATGGGGGACGCCCTGCGCCGGGAGAAGCTGCCGCTGTCGACCCTGGAAACCGACACACCTTTGCGGCAGTTGGACGTGGTCGGCTTCTCGCTCCAGTACGAGATGACCTTCAGCAACGTGCTGGAGATGCTCGACCTCTCGGGCATCCCGCTGCGCTCCTCCCAGCGGGGGGAAGAGGACCCGCTGGTGGTGGTCGGTGGCCCGGTCGTGTTCAACACCGAGCCCCTGGCGGACTTCGTCGACTTCGTGTTCATCGGCGACGGTGAGGAGTCGATCCCCGAGTTTCTCGAGCGGCTGCGCCAGCTGAAGCGGGAGGGCGCCGGCCGCGAACAGCGGATCCGGGAGTTGGCCCAGATCGAGGGGGTCTACGCTCCGGCGCTCTACGAGGTCGAGGAGGATCCGGACAGCGGCATGCTGATCCCGGTGGCGGGCAAGCACGGCGCGCCCTACCCGGTCAAGCGCCGCATCCTGATGGACCTCGACGCCTATCCGTTCCCCGACCGGATCATCGTGCCCTACGGGGAGATCGTGCACGACCGGGTTTCGGTCGAGGTGATGCGGGGTTGTCCTGTGGGCTGCCGCTTCTGCCAGGCCGGTTACGTCTACCGGCCGACCCGGGAGCGCAACCCCAACAGCGTGCGGGACACGGTGATTCGTTCGGTCCGTTCCACCGGCTACGACGAGTTCTCGCTGAGCTCCCTCAACACCGGGGAGTACGGCGCGATCCACCCGGTGATGTTCGACCTGATGGAGCGCTTCGAGCCCGAGCGGGTTTCGGTCTCCCTCTCCTCGATGCACGCCTCGACGATGACCGACGATCTGGCCCGGGAGGTGCGCAAGGTGCGCAAGTCCGGGTTCACCATCGCCCCCGAGGCCGGGACCCAACGCCTGCGCAACGTGATCAACAAGAACCTCAACGAGGAGCAGATCCTGACCGCCTGCCGCCTGGCCTTCGAGGCGGGCTGGAGTCAGATCAAGCTCTACTTTAAGGTCGCGCTGCCCACCGAGACCGACGCCGATGTCGACGGCGCCGTGGATCTGGCCCACGA
>CAZBZH010000319.1:0-5590 GCA_964496265.1 uncultured Acidobacteriota bacterium
GATCAAGGGCACCCTGCAGTACATGAGCCCCGAGCAAACCCGGGGGCGTCCCGAGGATGTGGATACCCGGGCCGACGTCTACTCCCTGGGGATGTTGCTCTACCAGATGCTGACCGGCGCCCTGCCCTACGACCTGCAGAAAGCGGCGCTGAGCGCGGCGATGAAGGTCATCTGCGAGCAGGACCCGACCCCGATGACCCAGAGCTGGTCCGGTTTCAAACCGGATCCGGACATCCACACCATCGTGGGCAAGGCGCTGGAAAAGGAACCCGAGCGGCGCTACACCAGCCCCGCCGCGCTGTCCGACGACATCGACCGCTACCTGGTGTCCCAGCCGATCCTGGCCCGGCCGCCCAGTGCCGTGTATCAGATCCGCAAGATGATCCGACGTCACCGGGCCGCCTTCGGCTTTGCCGCGATGAGCGCGGTGGCGCTGGTGGTCGCCACGGTGGTCAGCGCGGCGATGTACGTGCGCGCCGAGCGCTCCGCCGAGGAGGCGCGGATCGAGGCCAGGAAATCCAGCGAGGTCTCCCGCTTCATGTCCGGCCTGCTGCAGTCGGTCGGCCCGTCGGTGGCCCAGGGGCGGGATACCGAACTCCTCGAAGAGGTGCTGGAGAACACCGTCAAGCGCATCGACGAGGAGCTCGAGGGCTCACCGGAGGTCTCGGCGATCCTCAAGTCGTACATGGGCGAGGCCTACTTCGACATGAGCAACATGCCCGAGAGCGAACGGCTCTACCGCGAGTCGCTGGAACTGTTGACCGAGCTCAACGGCCCCGATGACGAGGACACCCTGCGGGTCACCTCCAACCTGGCGCTGAACCTGACCCACCAGACCCAGATCGAGGAGGCCGAGCAACTGTGGACCGCGGTGATCGAGGGGCGCAAACGCACCCTGGGTCCGCGACACGGCGAAGTGGCCAACGCGCTGGCCCACGCCGCCGACCTCTACACCCGGAAATCGGAGTACAAACGGTCGGAAGAAGCGCTGCGGGAAGCCCTGGCGATCTTGCGGGAACAGGAAGATCCGGACCAGCAGGTGCTGGGAATCACGATGAATACCCTGGGCAATGCGCTCCACCACCAGGGGGAATTCGACCAGGCGGAAGAGCTCTACCGGGAAGCGCTGCAGATCCACACCGACGCCCTGGGACCGACCCATCCCGACGTGTTGGTCGACCTGCACAACCTGGCCTACGTGCGCAAGAACAAGGGGGACTTCCAGGGCGCCGAGGAGATGTTCCTCGAGGTGATCGAGACCCAGAAGAAGATCTACGGCGCCGACGATCATCACGACGTGGCGCGGACGATCCAGTCCCTGGGCGGCGTGCGGCAGTCCGCCGGCGATTTCGACGGCGCCAAGGCCCGCTACCTCGAGGCGCTGGACATGCTCGAACGCCTCGACGGCCCCGAGTCGGCGGCCTACGCCCGGGCGTTGAACGCCCTGGGGGTGGCTGCGGATCTGCTGGGGGAGGACGCCGAGGGGGAGACCTATCTGCGCGAGTCGCTGCGCATCCGGCGCAAGATCTTCGGGGATATCGACGACTCGGTGGCCGGCACCCGGGGGAACCTGGCGGCGCTGCTGATCGGGCTCAAGAAGTACGATGAGGCCGCCGAGCAACTCAACGAGGCGATTCGCGTGCAGAACGAACTGATCGGCCCCGATCACCCTCAGCTCGGGATCCTGCGGACCGATCTGGGCCGTCTCTACGTCAAGCTCGACCGGGATGCCGAGGGGGAAGCGATCCTCAGAGACGTGTTGGACAAGCGCCGGGCCCGTTTCGGCGAGGAGCACGCCCTGACCGGCCGGAGCTACTACGAGATCGCCACGGTGCTGACCAAGTCCGAGGACGACGCCCGCTTCGACGAGGGGATCGCGCTGTTCCACAAATCCATCGCCAGCTACGTCGCCTCCAAGGGCCCGGACTACCCGGCGGTGCCGATCACCAAGCAGGCCATCGCCAACAACCTGCAGAAGCGCGGCCGCTATGCCGACGCCGAGCCGTTGTTCCTCGAGGCCCAGGAGGGGCTGGAGAAGTCCTACGGCGCCGAACATCGGCGCGCGATGCGCAACGTGCGCGCCCTGGCCGAACTCTACGAGGCGTGGAACGCGGCGGACCCCGACCCCGAACGGGCCCGCAAGGCGGCGGAATGGCGCGCCCGCTTGCCGGCGGAGGACGCGTGAGCGCCGAGGGTCGAGCACCGGTCCCCGGGCTGGCGATGTTGACCCGGGAAACCGAGGCGCGCTTTGACGCGATTCACGAACGTCACCGGCAACGAATGGAATGCCGGCCCGGCTGCTCCGCCTGCTGCCGCGCGCGGCTCTCGGTAACCCGGCTGGAAGAGCATGTGATCCGGGCGGGCCTGGAGGGCATGGAGCCCGCGGCCCGGCGGGCGATCCGGGAGCGGGTCACCGAACCGGGGCGGGAGTACTGCCCCGCCCTGGAACAGGACGGCCGCTGCGGGATCTACGCCCACCGTCCGCTGATCTGCCGGGGCTTCGGCGTGCCCCAGCGCCGCCACGGCCAGGTCCCGATGATCCAGCCGCCGGTGATCGACGTCTGCGACCTGAACTTCACCGACGTGCGGCTCGAGCGGCTTCCCGACGAGGACATCCTGGAGCAGAGCGAGATCGAGGAGCGGGTCGCCGAACTCAACCGGACGTTTTGCGAGGCGCGAGGACTGGACCCGGCGGAGCGGATCCCCCTGGCGCAGATCCTCGGCTGACCGGCATCCTTCGGCCGAGAATGCCGGGCCGGATTCGGGGCGATGCCGCGCCATCCGCCGAACCGCCGGATGCAGTACAATCGGCGACTCAGTCAAGGAGAGAATCGATGGCAGGGCTCGTTTGCAAGTTGGTCGGCCACAAGCCCGATCCCTGTGGGGTCTGCCTGCGATGCGGCTCCGCCAAGGGCTCGACCCATCAATGGGAATCGGCCGAACGGGAAAAGCCCTGCTACCGCCGCGAGGTCTGCACGGTCTGCGGCAAAGAGCGCGAACAACCCGAACACGACTGGGACTTCCAGGAAGTCGGCATGGTCTGTTCCCGCTGCGGCCTGCGCGTCTAGCCTAGCGGCACTCCTCCGAGACCAGCTCTCCCTCGATCAGCACCTTGCAGGCGTGGCTGGTGTATTCCAACGGATCGCCGTCGAACAGCACCAGGTCCGCGTCCTTGCCCGCCTCGATCGAACCGACCCGGTCGGCGATGCCGAGGATCTCCGCCGGCGTCAGGGTGATCGCCCGTAGCGCCTGCTCCGGCGACAATCCGACGTGGACCGCCACCTGGGCCTCGTAGAGGATGATGCGGGTCTTGGGCACGTAGCTCTCGAAGCCGCTCTGGATGGCGAAGGGAATCCCCTCTTGCGCCAGCTTGACCGCCGTATCGAACCCGGCGTTCTCCATGTCGCCGCCGGAGCGGATCATCGTCGGGTGCAGCATTACGCCGACGCCCGCCTGCCGGATCTCGTCGACCATGCGGTAGGACTCGGCGGCGCCGTCGAGCCACAGCTTGAAGCCGAACTCCTGCTGCAAGCGCAGCGCCGAGGCGATCTCGCCGGCGCTCTGCGCCGTGATCATCAGCGGGAGGTCGCCATCCAGCACCCGGGCCATGGTCTCGTGGGCCAGGTTGCGGTCCGGCTTGTTCTCCCCGTTCATCCCGTTGCGATAGGTGTCGGCGGCAACCAGCGACTCCCGCAGCATCGAGACCACCTTGGCCCGGGTGCCCGGCGAATCGAAGTTGCGGCTGACCGACGGCCCCAACGTCGCGGCCACCGCGGCCTGCTCCCGCAGCACCACATCCTCGACGGTGCCGCCGCGGGTCTTGGCGATCAGGGTCTGCCCCGAGATCACGGCGCCTGTGCCATGCCCGGTGTGGATGGTCGTGACGCCCAGGGAACGGGCGAACTCGACCAGCGGCTCGATCGGATCGTAGGCGTCCACCGCCCGCAGTTCCGGCTGCACCGGAGACGAGGTCTCCAGCTGGTCCTGATCCTGGACCTGGCCCCGGTCGGAGTTGTAGATCCCGGCAAAGCCCATCACGGTGTGCACGTCGACGAGCCCCGGCGTCACCGCGGCGGCCTCGTGAACGGGGACGCCCGAAGGGATCCGCACCCGCGAGGCCGGGCCGACCTTCTTGATCTTGCCGTCCTCGATCAGAACCACACCGTCCTTGATCGGCTCACCGGAGACCGTGTAGACCACGTCCCCCTTCACGGCCAGGTCCGCCGCCTGGAGCGGCAGGACGACGAACAGCAACAACAGGGCGCATCCCAGGGCGCATTCGATCGTTCGACGCATCCGCCTTACCTCCAGCACGCGTGATCGTGCTCGCCCATGGGCGAATACACATGCCAACCGCCGACGGCGTACTTGTGATGCTCGGGGTTCGACGCGTCGTAGACCCGTTGCCCCTCGACCCAGGTCTCGAGCACCTGGGTGTGCACGCTGAACGGGTCTCCCGAGAGGATCACGAAATCCGCGTCCTTACCCGGCTCGATGGAGCCGACCCGGTCCTCGAGACCGAGCTGGCGGGCCGGAACCAGGGTCACCGCCCGTAGGGCACCCTCCCGGGTCATGCCGTTGCGCACCGCGATCGCCGCCGTGCGCAAAAACAGACGAGAGTCGGTGATCCAGTCGTCGGTGTTGATGCTGATGGCGACCCCGGCCTTCTCCAGCAACGCCGGCGCGTCCATCCGCATGCGCAGGATCTCCTCCTTGCCGCCGGGCGAATCGACCAGGGTGAAGGAGACGCCGATACCCTCGGCGGCCAGTTCCTCGGCCAGCATCCAGGACTCGGTGCCGTGCTGGATCACCGGCTTGAAGCCGAACTCACGACTCAGCCGCAGCAGGGTCGCGATGTCGTCGTGACGGTGGGTGTGGAACTGGACCCGGCGCTCACCGCTCAGGATCTGTCCGACCGCCTCGAGGCCGAGATCCCGCTTGAACGGCTTCGCGTCTTCATCAGCGTCCTCCTCCCGGCGCGCCTTGTTGCGGGCGTAGTCCTGGGCTCTGGTGAACAGCTGGCGCACCATCGCCGCCGACTTGGCCCGGGTACCGGGGAAGGGCTTGCCCTTCATCGAGTTGGTCCCGTTGGCCATCTTCATGCTGCCGCAGATGTCGTCGGTCGCGTCCTCGCAGAAGAGCCAGTCTTCGATCTTGCTCGGGTCCTTGCGCAGCTTGAGGTAGATCGTCTGTCCCGACATCAGGTGCCCGGAACCGGGCATCACGTTGATGGTGGTCAGGCCTCCCGCGCGGGCGCGCCACATGCTGTCGTGCAACACGTTGACGCCGTCGAGAGCCCGCACGCCGGGGTGCAGCGGCCCGGAGCTGTCGCCTCCCGAGACCTGCCCGAGGTGGGAGTGGGTGTCGACCAGGCCGGGCATCAGGATCTTGCCCGGGATGTCGATCATCCGTGCGTCGCGGGGCACGTTCACGTCGGGAACGTCGCCCACGGCGACGATCTTGCCGTCGCGGACCAGCACCACGCCGTTGGCGAAGTCCTCGCCGGTCATCGTCAGGACCCGCCCCCCGCGGAAGGCGATGGGTTCCGCCGAGACCGCGCTACACGCCAGCAACGCCAGAACGGCGGGTA
>CAZBZH010000320.1:0-5587 GCA_964496265.1 uncultured Acidobacteriota bacterium
CGCTTCCGGCCGCCGGTACAGAACCGCAGGCCCGCACGCCGCCGCCGGCGGGAGGGGCCCCGGCGGTCACCCCTGACGAGCGGGTGCTGGTGCTCGATATCGAGACCCAGCACAGCGCCGCCGACGTCGGCGGTTGGGGCAACGTCGATCGGATGGGGTTGGCGCTGGCGGTGGTCTACGATGCGGCCGCGGACTGCTACGTGACCTACTATGAAAGTGACGTGCACCGGCTGTTGCTCGATCTGGTGATGGCCGATCGCGTCGTCGGATTCAACCTGGACCGGTTCGATCTGCCGGTCCTCTCGGGTTACACCGACCAGGATCTGTCGCGCATTCGCACCTGCGACATGCTCGAGGAGATCTACCGTCGAACCGGGTTCCGTCTCTCGCTCAATCATCTGGGCGAGGCGAACTTCGGCATTCGCAAGGCCGGCGACGGCCTGCAGAGTTTGCAATGGTGGAAACAGGGACGCATCGACCTGATCGAGAGCTACTGCCGCGGCGACGTGGAAATCACCACCCGGCTGTACAAGCTGGGGCGGGAGCAGGGCTACCTGCTCTACCGGGACAAGGAAGAGCGGCTGCTGCGGGTGCCGGTCTCGTGGTGACCCGAAGCGCTCGCGCTGCGCTGTGGGCGCTGCTGTTGCTGGCGCTGTGCTGCGCCGGCTGCGATAGCGGCGGCGACGGACGCATGGCCGCGGGCAACGCCCCCGACGGCTGGGAGACCTCTCTCGCCGAGTGGCGCGCGGACCGGGATGACCTGATGCGCGACCCGGAGCTGTCTCCGCTGCTGCCCGCCGACCGGCCGTCATTCGACGGGCTCGACTGGTTCGAAGCGGATGCCGGCTACCGCTTCGAGGGACCGATCCATTTCTACGCCCAGCCCGAGCGCTTCCAGATCATCACCACCTCGGGCCAGCAGCGTCCCTGCGAGCGGGTCGGTTGGTTGACCTTCCGGCTTCACGGTGAGGTGCACATCCTGCAGGTCTACAAGCTGCTCGACGTGGGCACCCCGTTCCTGCCCTTCACCGACAGCACCTCGGGGGACGAGACCTACCCGGCGGGCCGCTACATCGACATCGAATTGCTGGAGGACGGCCGTTACGTCCTCGACTTCAACATGGCCTACAACCCCAGCTGCGCCTACGGAGATCCCGGGCGCTTCGCCTGTCCGGTGACGCCCCAGGCCAACCGCATGGTGGTTCCCGTCGAGGCGGGGGAGAAGGGGTTCAAGGAAGATCCGGCGTGAGCGCTGGCGGGCCCGCCGACGGCACCGTCGATCAGGCGGTTCGGATCACCCGCCTGATCGGCCTGGGTCTCGGCGCCGGCCCGATCCTGTTCCTGATTCCCGCCCACCTGTTCGCGATGGGCGGGATGGATCAGGCGATGCGGCCGCTGCAGATCGTGGCGGGGGCGTTGGGCCTGGTCGCGCCGGCGGCGGGCTATCACCTGTTCCTCGCGGCCAAGGGGCGCTGCGACGCCGAAACCGGCCTCGACGGCGACTCCCGGGTGCGGCGCTTCACCCAGGCCTTCATCGTTGCCCTTGCTGCCTCGGAGGGAGGGGCGTTGCTCGCCGCGGTGGCCTACTTCCTCACCGGGCAGCCGCTGACCCTGCTGGGGGTCGCGGCCCACCTGCTGATCGTCGGTGCGTTGTGGCCCTCGCCGGAACGGGTGCAGTGGTTCATCCAGCCCGCCGAGTCGGCCGAGCCCGGGTCCGAGGCCTGAGATGAGCGCGCCCCGCCCGCTGTTCCTGGTCGGTTTCATGGGCTCGGGCAAGACCTCGGTCGCCCGGGAGATCGGGAAACGTCTCGGCTGGGAGATCGTCGACACCGACCGGCGCATCGAGCAGCGAGCGGGAAAGTCGATCGAGGCGATCTTCCAGAGCGAGGGGGAGGGCACCTTCCGCCGGCTGGAATGGGAGGTGCTGAGCGATCTGGTCGAGGAGCCGCTCTCCGGGCCCGGCCGGGTGGTCGCCACCGGAGGCGGCCTCTATCTGGGTTACGCTCAGCGACGGCTGATTCGGCAGGCGGGGACCTCGGTTTGGCTGGATCTGCCGCTGGATACCGTCCGCCGCCGGATCGGTGCCGGGGAGGGGAGGCCGCTCTGGCAGCGGCTCGATCCGGTCGCTCTTCGTGTTATGTTCGACAGGCGGCGGGCCGTGTATGCCCTGGCGGATCGCCGGGTGGACGCCGCCGGCGGGGATGCGGCCTGGGTAGCCGAGCGCATTCTGGGCCAAAAACCGCCGATTCTTGATTGATTTTCCTTCCGCAGCGGTGGTACAACGCCGCTCGACCACAGCCCAACGGAGGAGCGCTGATGACGAGAACGGAGTTGATTCAAGCCCTGGCGGATGAGACCGGGACGGACCGCAAGCTCGCCAAGGCCATGCTCGAAGGCCTTACCTCGATCATCGAGGGGCAGATTCGGGCCGGAGGCGAAGTTCCGCTCAAGGGGCTTGGCAAGTTCAAGGTGCAGCACCGCCAGGCCCGGGTCGGCCGCAACCCGGCGACTGGAGAGGCGATTCAGATTCCGGCCAAGACCGTGGTCAAGTTCACGGTGGCCAAGACGCTCAAGGACCTGATCGGCTAGTTCGGCCGGGAAGGTTTCAGACGAGTTCGACGGCCTCGCCGGCATCCGCCGGCGGGGCTTTTGTTTGCGCGGCGTCCGCCGCCACGGGTTGCGCGGCGTCCGCCGCCACGGCGAGGGTTTCCTCTTCCCGGGCCTCGGTGATCGTCACGTCGACCATGCTGCCGCGTCGCCCCGCCGTGTCCGGGGGTAGGCTGACCTCGATGAAGTTGCCGGTCAGCGCCCGGATCCGCCCGTCCTCCCGGGGCCCGAGGATCACCGCGTCCAGCGTGCGCCCCTCAAATCCTCGACGGAAGCGCTGACCCAGCCGGGCGGCGAGTTCTCGCAGCCGGGCCGAACGTTCCCGCACGGCGGATCCGTGAACCCGGTTCTCGTACTCCGCCGCCGGCGTGCCGGGGCGCGGGGACCAGGCGAAGACGTGGAGGTAGTTGAGGGGGGAGTTCTCGATGAAGCGGTAGCACTCCTCGAACAGCGCGTCGGTCTCGCCGGGGAAGCCGACGATCACATCGGCCCCGAGCCCCACGTGGGGCACCGCATCACGGAGCCGTTCCAGCCGGTCCGCGTACTGGGACAGCCGGTAGTTGCGTCGCATGCGGCGCAGGATCGTCTCCGAGCCGGACTGCAGCGGAACCTGAAGGTGCGGCGCCAGCCGTTCGTCCGCCGCCATCAAGGCGATGATCTCGTCGGTCACCGTCAACGGCTCCAGCGAGTTGAGCCGGATGCGGCTGCGCCGGGGGGCGCCGGCGGGCGGACAGAGCGCGAGAAGTTCAGCGAGCAGGTCGGCCAGCGACCGCGGAGGATCGAGGTCCTTGCCGTAGTCCCCGGTGTTGACCCCGGTCAGCACCACCTCCCGGTAGCCCCGGCCCAGCAGGCTGCCGAACATCTCGCCGACCTGCTGCGGCGGAGTCGAGCGGCTCAGCCCGCGAACCCTGGGGATCACGCAGTAGGAGCAGCGCAGGTTGCAGCCCTCCTGCACCCGCAGGAACGCCCGGGAGCGGTCGCCGAAGTGCAGGGCATCGCAGCCCCGGTCCAGCTCGGCCTCGGTTCCTTCGGGCGCGGCGATCCCGACCTCGTCGAGGATCTCGGGGAGCCGGTGCTTGTCCCGGTTGCCGAAGACCCGGTCGACGCCGTCGATGGCGGCGATGCGCTCGCCGTCCAGTTCGGCGTAGCAGCCGGTGACCAGCAACTTGCAATCGGCGTTGCGCCGGCGCACGCCGCGGATCAGCTTGCGCGCCTCGGCGTCCGCCTTGCCGGTCACGGTACAGGTGTTGACGATCACCACCCGGGCGTCGCCGGCGTCCGCCGCCGGCGACAGGCCGCGGCGCATCAGCTCCGCCTCGATGGCGGCGGTGTCGAACTGGTTGAGCTTGCAGCCCAGGGTGATCGTGTGAAAGCCCATCCCGTCGTCCCGGATCAGGCGTCGCGCTTGATGGCGTCGAGGGCGATGTCGGTGCGGTGGTGTTCGGCGTCCCAGCGGATCCGGTCCACCGCGGCGTAGGCCCGGTCCCGGGCGTCGGACAGGGTCGCGCCGAGCGCGGTGACTCCCAGGACCCGCCCGCCGGCGGTCCTCCAGCCCTGTTCGTCCCCGCCGTCGGTGCCGGCGTGATAGACGATCACCCCCGGTTGGCCCTCGGCGTCGTTGAGCCCCTCGATCGCCGTGCCCTTCTCGTAGGAGCCCGGATAGCCTCCGGCGCTCATCACGACACAGACGGCGGCCTCTTTCTTCCAGCGGGGCTCGACCCCTTCGAGGCTGCCCCGGGCGCAGGCCTGGAGCAGCGGCAACCAGTCGCCGTCGAGCCGGGGCATCAACACCTGGGTCTCGGGGTCGCCGAAGCGGGCGTTGTACTCCAGCACCTGGGGGCCCTGTTCGGTCAGCATCAGGCCGGTGTAGAGCACGCCGCGATAGGCCCGCCCTTCTTCGGCCATGCCGCGGATGGTCGGTTCGATCACCTTCTCGCGGATCGTGCGCCGGGTCTCGGCGTCGAGGTAGACCGAGGGGGAGTAGCAACCCATGCCGCCGGTGTTGTTGCCGGCGTCGCCGTCCAGCGCGCGCTTGTAGTCCTGGCAGGTGGCCAGCTCCACGTAGCGGCTGCCGTCGCTCAGCACGAAGAACGACACCTCCCGTCCGACCAGCCGATCCTCGATGACCACGCGCCGGCCGGCGTCGCCGAAGGCTCCGCCGTCGAGCATGTCCGCCGCGGCGGCGCAGGCCTCGTCGGCGGTGTCCGCCAGGATCACCCCCTTACCCGCGGCCAGGCCGTCCGCCTTGACCACCAGCGGGTAGCGGGTTGCCGGGTCGCGCAGGTAGGCCAGCGCGGCGTCCGCCTCGGTGAAGACCTTGAAGCCGGCGGTGGGGATGTCGTGCCGCGCCATGAACTCCTTGGAGAAGGCCTTGCTGCCTTCCAGTTCGGCGGCGGCGGCCGACGGTCCGAACACGTCGATGCCGTGGCTGCGCAGCCGGTCGGAGAGTCCGGCGCAGAGGGGAGCCTCGGGACCGACCACGACCAGGTCGTAGCGTTCGGCGACGGCGTGCTCGACCAGGCCGTCGATGTCGTCGACGGAGATCGCCACCCGCTCGGCGAGGCGCGCGATGCCGGCACTGCCCGGCGCGCAGCACAGCCGGTCGATGGAGGGGCTGGTGTGCAGGGCCCAGACCAGTGCAGCCTCACGGCCGCCGCTGCCCACGACGAGGACACGCATGGAACCGATCTCCTTGCTCGAGGCCCGGGTAGGCCCGCAAAAGACCGGGGATTATTCCACGTGGGTCAGAACCGGGTCAATTTGGCGCCGGGGCGGGTCGGCGGACGGAGAGAGGGAATGGGCGCTCAGTCGCTCGACTTGGCCGCTTTCTTGGGCTTCGAGGAGGATTTGCTCTCACTCTTGCCACTGCCCGCGGACTTCCCGGTGCCCGAGCCGGCGCCGTAGCCCTCGTTGAACCAGCCGCCGCCCTTGAGTTGGAAGGACGTGCGAGAGACCAGTTTCTCCAGCTTGCCGGGACATT
>CAZBZH010000321.1:0-5578 GCA_964496265.1 uncultured Acidobacteriota bacterium
GCATCGACCCCACCGCCGGCCAGGGCTCCGGCCTTCCAACCGGCACCGGTGCGATGACCGATGTACCAGCCGCCGGCGAGCAGGCAGATCAGAAACGCGCCGAGCAGCCCGGCCGCGGGCAACATCACCGCCGGCAGCCGGCCGACGTAGCCGACCGCCCACATCGCGACGGTGGTGCCGAAGGCGACGGTCAACACCGCGCCTGCGGTCAGGCCGGGGGCCGGCGAGAGGCCGGCTGCGGGGCCGGGAACGGGCGTCGCCGAGCCGGTCGGCCGGGAACGGGGAACCTGCGCAGTATGACCGGAACTCATGTCGCTCATTCTAGCAGCGCGGGCAGGTCGCGCCCGTGTGTTGGCGCCTCGTGGCAAAGCAGCGGGCAGGCCGCCTAAACCCATCATGGACATGGACTTGCGGAGGTTACGGTTTCGGCGTTTGCCGGGCCCGGGGTGAGACAGTAACTTCGATCCTCACGGGTCCATTCGCAAAACTTTCGCCTCCAGGGAAACGAACGATGTCCACGATTCTCGTCGTCCGCAAAGGGAAATCCATCGCTATCGGTGCGGACACACTGAGCAAGCACGGCTACACCAAACAGGGTGCCGACGTGATCGAGAACTCCTCGAAGATCATCAAGGTCGGCCGCACCTACATGGGTTTCACCGGCGAGGCTTCCTGGGGCCTGGTGATGTCCCACTACATGAGCCGCTCCAAACGGCTGCCGAAACTCGACTCCCCCCAGGCGATCTTCGACTTCGCCCTCAAGGCGCATGTGAAGCTGAAGGACGACTACTTCCTCAATCCGAAGGAAGACGACAAGGACGAGTTCGAGTCGACCCGTATCGACTGCATGATCGCCAACCCCTCGGGCATCTTCGGGCTCTACAGCCTGCGCTCGGTGGACGAGTACAAGCGCTTCTACTCCTTCGGCAGCGGCTCTTCCTACGCCGTCGGCGCGATGCACGCGGTCTACGACACCCATTCGGTGCGCGACATCGCGTTGGCCGGGCTCGAGGCCGCGGCGGCCTGGGACGACGCCACCGGCGGACCGTTCGAGGTCCACGTCTTCAAGCAGAAGGCGCGTTAGTCTCGAACGGATCGCGCTCTCGGGTTACCCTCCTCCCATACGCGACCTTCCAAATCGCGTACCAGGAGGGCCGATGCATCGCGAGCAAGAGAAGTCCTGGTTCCAGAAGAACTGGTGGTGGGCCGTGCCCGGCTGCGGCTGCCTGAGCCTCCTGCTGCTCGGCGCGGTCACCTGCGGCGGTCTCGGTTACTTCGGCTGGCAGAAACTGGGGAAGATCAACGACGAGGTCTTCGGCGCGGCGATCGAACAGGCCACGTCCCACCCCGAGGTGATCGCGGTCACCGGCGAACCGATCGAGGTCGGCCTGGGCGGTTCGTTCGACATTCGGATGTCCGCCGGCACGGCGACCGGTGAGCGGGATGCCCGCCTGACCGGACCCGACGGATCCGGCACGCTGTTCATCGAGATGATCCGACGGGGTGAACTGTGGGAGGTCGACGCGCTCTGGTTCGAACCCGACGATTCGGGCGGTCAGGACATCAACCTGCTGGATGACGGGGCGGACTAGTTCGCGCGTAGCCCGGCCGGAGCCGCCGGGAGATCCTGACGCTGGGCCGCCGGCGGGAACCAGAGCTGCAGCCGGAGCTGGGAGAAATGGGGCGTCAGGGGCGGTAGCCGCTCGGCGTCGTCGAAGTCCGGATCGTAGTCCCAGTCCCGCTTGGGCGCGTAGTACTGGTAGCCGCCGTAGACCCAGGCGCCGTCCACGTGGCGGGGCGGCCCGATGCTGACCAGCGAGCCGCGGACGCGCAGCTGCTTGCCGCTCCAGTCCTCGTGGAGCCGCGGGTAGTTGTGCAGGCCGCCGCTGAAACGCCCGAGATCCTGCCCGCCGGGCCCCTCGATCCCTCCGGTGGTATCGGTGCCCGCGAGCAACGCCGCGTGGACGATGGTGTCCTCGGCGGTGCGGAACCAGAGCGAACGGGTACTGGCCTCGTCATCCCAGGCGTTGGACAGCACGTTCAGCGAGTCCGCCATCACCGCGGCGGGCCGCTTGTCCACGGCGTTGAAGTCCCCTTGCAGGTACATGGCCTGATCGGTGACGAGGGTCAGCCCCCGGATCGCCGGCGCGTTCGGATCCGAAGACGCCAGCCGCGCGGCGTTGCGTACCCGCACCCCGTAGCCGTTGATCCCGGCGCTTTGGGGTCCGCGCACGCTGAAGTAGGTCACCAGTCCGCCGTCGGTCGTATCGTCGAGCCCTCCCCTCCCTGATAGGAGCGGCTCCCGATGAATACAGTCGAGTAACTTCCCCGCGTCGATCTCGAGCATGTCGATGAACCGCCCTTCGCGGTTGTTGAAGAACGTGTCCGAGTAGGAAGCCGCCTCGCAGCCCTCGAGCAGCTTCGTGTGCGCCGGCAGCCGGGCTCCGTCGGCGTTGGCCACCTCGATCGCCGGGGTCCCGTCGCTCAGCCGCAGCATGACCCGCAGATCGGCGCGTTCCCACAGAACCGAACCGGGCGCCGCCTCGAGAATGCTCTCGGCCGGGACCTCCAGCGGTTCGACATGGGCTCTCACCGCGGCTCGCTGCTCCCGCAGCTGATCGGCGTCCAGGGTCTCCCGGCCAATCCAGCAACTGGGCAGTCCCGCGTCTCCCAGCGCATCCCGCACCACGACGTCGCCCCACATGCAGACGTCGGCATTCTTGCGTCCCCGATACACGTACCCGGCGGCACTGACCGGCCCGTCCAGCCGCAGGGTGCTGCCCGAGTCCAGATACAGATCGCCGTTGGTATGCACCGCTCCCGAGAGTTTCATCGGGGGGCCGGGCAGGATCTCCAGGTCCTTGTCGTAGAACACGGCAAACTGGAAAACCGGGACGGAGCGGGTGGGAAGCTCGAGTTGGGCCGGTTCCAGTGCGACGACCCCGCCTCGGGTCTCGAGATGCAAAGCCCGGGCGGGAGCGCTCACGGAGAGCGCGATCACCGCCGCCAGTCCTCCCGATAGGATCGTCGCTCTGGAACCGAACCGCATGCGTTCTCCTCTTCGAGGTTGCGGAGATACGGAGCGGTTCCGCGGTTCTCAACGGCGAAAGCCGGGATTCCCGCCGGAAAACGGAGGTTCTGTGCCGGTGTCGACGTGGAAAACGCCGCCTAACCGGGGCACAATGTCTCCCTTCGAATTCGCCTATACAGCTTGAGCGAGGACCCCAATGAACGTGCCCTTTGACCGCGAAGCCCTGGCCGGTATCGCCCGGGAGCTCGACGTAGACGTGCGCCGTGCCTCGATTCGCGACATGGACCGGCTGGTCAACACCGTCGAGGAGCGGCTCGGGGTGCGCTACATCCGCATGGAGTTCGGCATCCCGGGCCTACCGACACCGGAGGTCGCCATCGAGGCGGAGATCCAGGCGCTGAAGGAGCAGAAGCTGGGGCACATCTACGCGCCCTTCGCCGGCGTCCCGTCCCTCAAGGAGGAGATCTCCCGCTTCGCCCGGCTGTTCATGGGGGTCGATATCCCCGCCGACTGCTGCATCCCTACCGTGGGCGCAATGCAGGGATGCTTCGCCTCGATCGCCCTGGCGTCCCGCATGCGCAAGGACGCGGGGACGGTGCTGTTCCTCGAACCGGGCTTCCCGGTCAACAAGCGTCAGGTCAAGCTGCTGGGGATCGAGTCCGACTCCATCGACTTCTACGATCATCGCGGCCCGGCATTGATCGAGGCGATCGAGCGCCGGGCGCAGCAGGGGGACCTCTGCGCGATTATCTGGTCGAGCCCCAACAACCCCTGCTGGATCGTGCTCAACGAAGAGGAGCTGGCGGGGATCGGACGGATCTGCGACGAGCACGAACTGCTGGCCATCGAGGACCTGGCCTACTTCGGCATGGACACCCGGCAGAACTACTTCGTTCCCGGCGAACCGCCCTACCAGCCCACGGTGCTGCGGCACACGCGCCGGGGCATCAGCATCATCAGCAGCTCCAAGATCTTCAGCTACGCCGGACAGCGCATCGCCATGGCGATCCTTTCCGCCGAACTGTGGGACACCGACGCTCCGGAACTCGCGGAGTACTGCGGGACCGAGAAGATCGGCCGC
This sequence comes from uncultured Acidobacteriota bacterium, assembly GCA_964496265.1. Taxonomy (GTDB): domain Bacteria; phylum Acidobacteriota; class Polarisedimenticolia; order Polarisedimenticolales; family Polarisedimenticolaceae; genus Mor1. The sequence continues at coordinate 4,113 of CAZBZH010000321.1, forward strand.
GCGTTCGTCCCGGGGCTGCTCTACCCGATGACCGCCTGTTGCCCCGAGAGCCCCCAGTACGGGCTACGGGCGATCCTGCAGGCGGCGAACGGCGGCGACAGCTCGCTGTTCCATCCGGCGGCGGAGTACAGCCGGCGGGCCCGGGAGATGAAACGGCTGTTCCTCGACAACGGCTTCCGCCTGGTCTACGACAACGACCTGGGAGAGCCGCTGGCCGACGGCTTCTACTTCACCATCGCCCATCCGGCATACGACGACGGCGCCGACCTGATCGCGGAGCTCCTGCACTACGGCATCAGCGCGATCACCCTCGAGACCACCGGCAGCGTGCGCCGGGAGGGGCTGCGTGCCTGTGTTTCGCTGACCGGCGACGAGTTGTTTCCCCTGCTCGAGGAACGCTTGCGTCGTTTTGCCGCGGCCCACGCCTGAATCGCGGCCCACGCCTGAAAAGAGACTGTGGGCACAGTGGCGGGCCAGTGGCGGGCTAGTGGAGGACTAGCGGCGGGCTAGCGGGGGTGGGCTAGGTGTGGGTTCTAGGTAGGTTGTTCCAGGCAGCTGAGGAGCCTTTGCCTGGGAGGGTTCATTCCCAGTGACCGGTGCGGTCGCTGATCATTGTAGTGGACGAGCCAAGCTCGCAGAGCGTTCTTTCGTCGCTTCGAGGATCGAAACGGCCTCGAGTAAGCCCACTGGCGCGTCATCGTCTGGATGAAACGCTCGGCCTTTCCGTTGGTTCTTGGGGTGTAGGGCCTGGTTCTCAATGGGCGCACGCCGAGTTCTCGGCAAAGTGCGGCCCAAAGGTTGGAGCGGTATCCGGAGCCGTTGTCGGTCATGACACGCTGCGGCTGGATGCCTTGCTGTTTGAGCCACTCGACCGCGCGCTGCATGAAGGCGACACAGGATTCTGCCTTCTCGTCAGGGAGCACCTCGGCGTAGGCCAGCCTTGTGTGGTCGTCGACGCAGACGTGGACGTACTCCCAGCCGACACCACGGCATCGATCGGCTCGCCGTCCGTGGATCCGGTGACCAATTGCCCCAATACGCCCGAGTTTCTTGGTGTCCACATGGAGAAGGTCGCCAGGTTGCTGTCGTTCGTAGCGGTAAGGAGCCGGCGGCTTGGGCTCCAAGAAAGACAGCCGCCCGAGACCCAGTCGTCGCAGTACGGCAGAGACGGTGGAGATCGCCATCTTGACGGAGTAGGCGATTTGCCAAGCGACCCAGCCTCGGCGCCTCAGCTGAGCGATCCGCCGCTCAAGACGCTCGGGCGTCCGGTGAGGGATGCGCGTGGGGGTCGAGCGTCGATCCAGCAGCCCCCGCGGGCCTTCCTCGCGCCAGCGCCGAAACCACTTGCGTACCGTTACACGGCTCAGCCCGTAGTCCCGCGCGACCTGCTGGATCGGGATTCCTGCACGTATTCGCCGAGCTATCTCTCGACGGGTGATCGGAGTCGTCTTGGCGTTAGGATGGAG
>CAZBZH010000322.1:0-5577 GCA_964496265.1 uncultured Acidobacteriota bacterium
AGTCTCGAACGCCACCGTAGCCACAATGTCGAGACCAACAAGACGGCTGGAAGCTCCTCGCCACGTGGCGGGTAACCCTTCTTGTTCGCGCGATTGGCGCACTTTCGGTTGATTGCGTCGTGTAGAAGTTGATGTGGTTCTTGGGGCGGGTGGATTGGGGTGCAAGGCGTGTGTGCTACTTCAGGTAGCGCGCTTAGAGTTCCGCTTGAATCTTCTCTGGTAGCCCCGATGAATCCAGCGCTCCGTTGGCGATGGCCGACTTGATCATTGCTCGAACTTGAGCTTTGGTGAAGCGATGATATCTGTCCTTGTCGAGAGACTCGGATACACTCGTTGCGATCGAGCACAATCGCTCAAGGTCCACTTCACACGCATCAACGTGACATTCAATCATGTTGGTCACAAGTGTTCGTCCCGGTGTCTTCTGTAGCTTGACGTCGGCGCTCTCTAGCTCTTCGACTGGAGTCCAAGCGAGTTCCACCTTGTCGAGCCGATCTCCCGCTGTGGCAAGTGCGAGAGCTACTCGCTCAAGCTCGTCTGACGAGGCATCTCCACACTCCCAGAACGAGAGCGCATTGTCCTTGGTACGCAAATCCGCGGTAACGGCGTCGCCTGAGATCTCCGGCGATCTCATCCAAGGCCTCGCTTGCCATTTCGCGCGAGTAACGCGCCTCGCTAGCATCATGAACTAACCCTGGAGGTCTGATACCACTTGTAGTCGGTAGCCCTCTAGCCACTCTTCTTCGTAGTGATAGCCCATGAGGAGTTCGAGCATCGCACCATCTGCCCATGATTCAATGGCCTGAATTGCGGCGTCGCGCACTTCGCAGTCGTCGTTCTCCAAGCCCGCCCTAATGAGCTCTGTACGCCAGTTAGGATCATCTGGGAACTTAACTCTTCCTAGTAGCCGCATGAGGCTCGCGGACAACGCAACGGATTCGCCCATTAGCTCCTGGAGTTGAGCTGCAACCCGATGCGGATCGCGATGTAACGCTCGCGCCAAGAACAATTCGGCCGGATGCGACGTACCGTCTTCAACGAGACTGTCTTCTAGTGCTACTCGCAGCGAATGAAGAAGGCGCTCCGTACTCTCGGAAAGTCCCTCATGAGTCGTCGACGCAGTTTCGTGAGCGAGGTGCCACGGAGTGTTCTCAGCCAATATGAAACAAGGGGCCCATGAGAAATCGCTTCCCGCCACCAGGAGTATGGGGTAGCTCGCTCCTTCGTGAGGGACGGCATCATTCAGGTTTCTCCAGGCAAACGGAAAGAAAGGCCCGGATTCGCTCCTGGCCACCGTGACCGGTTGAACCGGCCACCGTGGCTCGATCAATGAGATCGTGGAAGTATCGCTTGAGCCCTGCTGTGGCGCCGGTTCCCAAGCTGTGACGGAAGTGTCGGTCACGCTTTTCGCCTCCACACTTGATTCTGGATCTCTTCAGTACCCAGGTCAGCGAAGCCCCGAACGATCCACTCGCGGGCGGTATCAAACCATTGCCAAACATCGTACTCCGAAGTGCTTGATGGCAAGCCCCGGACCATTAGTTGCAGTTTGATCACGTCTTCGTTGTTGGGGGAGTGACTCTGGATTGAGACGTGAAGACGTCCAAGCTTATCTGGCAGGCAGAAGGTCGTGTGCCAGTTGAAAGCGTCCGGAGTCGGCAGAAAGCGATTGGAGTCGTTCTTCCATGCGAAGTCGCTGAAGACCTGGTGCATGTCGTCAAACGATGACCATCCTTCTCCTTTTGGCAACAGATTCACGTAGGTGAGTTCATATTGGATCGGCTCGACCGGCCCCAGACCCTGTGTCTCTACAAACGTCTCAAAGGTTCCCAGATGACGCTTGAACAGTTCGATGACCTGGGGATATCTCGGATAGGCGTCGGTATCCGAAGCCTTCTTCCAGTTGTGCAGAAAGCGGTCGCGCTGGATCTGTACGATCCCGGTATTCTCGCCGTGCACGAACCAAACCCGCGGCAATGGTGGCACGTTTGAGAAACTGAGTTGCGCGGTATCTTCACCCTCGAATCCCTCGATTACCGGCGTCAACGGTGGCACCTCTTGGACTTGGGGATACTCATCCTGGAACTGTTGCCAGATTAGGCCCAGGTGTGGTCCAAGCAGAGCCTTTAGCGGTTTAAAGGTAACTCCGCAAACTACTTCGACGACGGGAGGATGTGAGTAATCGGGAAGAGCCATCTCAACCTCTCGGATTCGGCGACTGTGGTTGATCAGCTGTCGCTCGACTCTAGCGAGTCCAAAGCATTCCTAGCCGTGATCGTTCGCTCGACCTCGTCGTCCCCAAAGACCCGCTGAACCCCGACCATGATGAGGTGGCGCGCCACGTCTGAGACGGAGCTTCCATGAAGTCCAAGGCGTGCAAGGCGTTTCAAGTCTGCGGCGAGTTCAGGCGTAAGTCGAACGTAAATTCTTTCACTGCCGCTATTGTTCGTTCCTTTGCCCATCGATTTCACCATATAGCGGCTATATAGCCACCATACTACTTCGGCATGATGGGCCAAAGCCAACAATTCGGCGAGAATTCGAGTACTCAGGTGCGGGGCCAAGTATTGACGGGCGCCTGGGGGCGACGTACGCTCGCATGCGATATGCGTGTTAGCAAAAGCCATCCCGTGATCCCCGCCGCGGCCCAGTATCAGGGCTGGTGGCGCTGGTGTATCCCAACGGAGGTGGCCTTCTAGCCGCGAGTTTCGACGCCGAAGAAACCCAAAGCCCACCTCCGACACCCGGGGGTGGGCTTTTTTCATGTCCCGAGCTCCCGATCCGAAGAGGCTGAAGCCTGCGGTTCCCGAGGCGCCGTTGATGAGACAGGGTTAACAATGTGCGGATCCGCTCCGTTGCGACGGGGCGAACCGTGAGGGAGCGATGAGCGAGAAATCGGAACAACAGAGCCGTCCCGGAGGAGCACCGCCGCACCGCAGCGGCCCCTTCGAGATCTTCGCCGACCTGGACACCCCGGTGTCGGCCTGGCTCAAACTGCGCCCGTTGCGGCCCCGCTACCTGCTGGAGAGCGTCGAGGCGGGGCGGCTCGGCCGCTATTCCTTCCTCGGCTTCGGCGCCATGCGCCGGGTCAGCCTGGCCGGCGACGTGGTGCGCTTCGACGGCCAGGAGCGGCCGCTGGCTCCCGGTCGCGAGGGCTTCTGCGCCGCTCTGCGGGAGGCGTTGGAGCGGGCCCCGCGGCTGAAGCCGGGTGTGCCGGACCTGCCCTTCACCGGAGGGCTGGTCGGGGTCGCCGGGTTCGATCTGGTGCGCCGCTTCCAATCGCTGCCGCCGCTGGATCGCGGGGGCGCTCCCGAGGCGGTCTACGGCTCCACCGAGTCGCTGCTGGTCTTCGACCACGCCAGCCGCCGGGTCGCGCTGCTCCATGACGGCGACGAGTCCGAGCGCCGCATCCTGGTCCGCGAGGTGCGGCGCTTGCTCCAGGGCGGAACGGTGGCCACCGAAAGCGGCGGGAGCTTCGCGCCCCCGGTTGGCAGCCTGGAGCCCGACGCCTTCCGCGCCGGCGTGGAGCGGGTCCAGGAACACATTCGTTCCGGCGACGTCTACCAGCTGGTGCTGGCCCTGCGCTACGAGGGGGAGTGCGACCTCGACCCCTTCACCGTTTACCGGGCGCTGCGGCTGATCAACCCCTCCCCCTACATGTACTTCCTCGACTTCAACGACCTGCAGGTCGCCGGGTCCTCTCCTGAACCGCTGGTGCGGCTCCAGGGCCGGGACGCCGAACTGCGGCCGATCGCCGGCACCCGTCCCCGGGGGGCCACCGAGGAGGAAGACCTCGCCCACGAGCGGGAGCTGTTGGCCGACCCCAAGGAGTCGGCGGAGCACGTGATGCTGGTCGACCTGGCCCGCAACGATCTGGGGATCGTCGCCGAGGCGGGCAGCGTCCACGTCCGGCCCTACCGGGCGATCGAGCGCTACAGCCATGTGATGCACATCGTCAGCGGCGTGCGGGGCAAGCTGCTGCCCGAGCGGGACGCCTTCGATCTGTTCGCCGCGTCGTTCCCGGCCGGCACCGTCGTCGGCGCGCCCAAGCGCCGGGCGGCGGAGCTAATCGCCGAGCTGGAACCGGCGGCCCGGGGCGTTTACGCCGGAACCGTCGGCTATTTCGGCCACCCCGGTGACGACGGCCGTCCGACCATGGACCAGGCCATCGCCATCCGCACCCTGACCTTCTCCGGCGGCCGCTACGCCTACCAGGCCGGGGCCGGGGTCGTACTGGACAGCGTCCCCGAGAATGAACATCGTGAGGTGTTGTCCAAATCCGCGGCGCTTCGGGCTGCCCTGGAGCTGGCGGAGGAGGGGCTATGAAACCCAGGGTCCTGCTGATCGATAACTACGACTCGTTCACCTTCAACCTGGTGCAGGCGCTGGCCGTGCTGGGGGCCGACGTCACCGTGCGGACCCACGACCAGATCGGCGCCGATGAAGGGCTGCGCAGCGAGCCGACCCACCTGGTGGTCTCCCCCGGTCCCGGCCGTCCGGAGGACGCCGGCATCTCCCTCGAGATCATCGAGAAGGCGGCGGGCAGGGTGCCTGTGCTCGGCGTGTGTCTCGGGCATCAGGCGCTGGCCATGGTCTACGGCGGGGTGATCGTGCGCAGCGCGGCGCCGCTCCACGGCAAGTCGTCGCCGGTCAACCATGACGGCAAGACGATCTTCCGCGAGCTGCCCGACCCCTTCGAGGCGGGGCGCTACCACTCGCTGACCGTCGACCCTTCGTTGGTGCCCGACGAACTGGAGGTCACCGCCCGCACCGCCGACGGCGAGATCATGGGACTGCGTCACCGCAGCCTGCCTGTTGAAGGGGTGCAGTTCCATCCCGAGAGCATCCTCAGTCCCGACGGCAACAAGCTGCTGGGCAACTTCCTGGAGCTGGGCGTCGAGGTGACGACGTGAGCGGCGGCGAACGCACCCGCGACGCAGGCTTCCGCGGCGAAGGTGCCCGCGGCGAGAGTACCCGTGGCGAAGGTACCGGTGGCGAAAGCACCCGCGGTAGCGTCGCCGCGAAGCTGCTTGCCCGCCTCCAAGCCGGCGAGCACCTGGCCTACGACGAAGCGCACCGTTTGCTCCACGCCCTGGCCGACGAGGAGATCGCAGGCGACGCGGCCGGCGAGCTGTTGCTGGCGCTCAAGGCCAAGGGGGAGCACGCCGAGGAGGTGCGCGGTTTCGCCGAGGCGATGCTGGAGCGCGCCCGGCGGCCGGAGATCGACCCGGCCTTGCGGGTGCTCGACGTGGTCGGTACCGGCGGCGACGGCTCCCACAGCGTCAACATCTCCACCGGGTCGGCGTTGCTCGCCGCCGCCTGCGGCATTCCGGTGCTCAAGCACGGCAACCGTTCGGTCTCGAGCAAGTCCGGCTCCGCCGACGTGCTGGAGACCCTGGGCTTCCGCCTCGACCTGGACCCCGAGGCCGCGGGAACATGCCTGGCCCGTTCGGGGTTCTCCTTTCTCATGGCTCCTCACTACCATCCCGCGATGAAGGCGTTGGTGCCGGTACGCCGGGCGCTCAAGACCCGCACCGTGTTCAACATGCTCGGGCCGCTGGTCAACCCGGCGCGGCC
>CAZBZH010000323.1:0-5544 GCA_964496265.1 uncultured Acidobacteriota bacterium
CGCACCGCCCCGGTCGACGGCAACGGCCCCCGCACGGTGTTCGGGCTCCACCAGGCGGGGCAGACCGTCTCGGCCCGCCGGGGGGGGACCTCCCCCCGTTCGATCAACCTGGCCACCGAGCCCCCAGTGAACGGTTACGTGTCCGAGACGATCTACAACGCTCGGGGAGAGATCGTCGAACGCCGGATCCAGGACCTCGGAAACCTGTCCAATAGCGGCGGCTTTATCGACGTCTTGTTCGAGTACGACCTGCTGGGCAACATGACCGCCATGGAGCAGGAGGTCGGCGGCGGCGTCTTCGCCCGTACCGAGTACCTCTACGACCCCATGGAGCGGCGGATTGCCGTCGAACTCCCTGAGAGTCAGGCCAACGGTCTGGGTGTGTTCCAGACCATGCGCTACGACGAGCGGGGACTGATCTACCAGTTCCGTCGTGGCGATGACGACCGGGACGCATCGGCGGGTCCGCCGGGGTCGTCGGTCCAGCGCTACGACTACGACGCCAACGGCAACCTCGTGACCTACGAGGACGGCCGTGGCAACCCGTTCCTATTCGAGTACGACGGGATGGATCGCCGGGTCCGTTCGGACGTGGTGCCCGGCCGTTCGCAGTTCGAGGTGCGCTACAACCCCGACGAGACCATCGCCCAGGTGGCGGTCGTCGATTTCGGAACCACGGTCTACCTGGCCGACTATCAGTACGACGAGATCGGCCGGGTAGTGAACCTGGGCCAGCACGTCCTCGACAACAGCGGCCTCCCGCTCAATGAGTCCTTCGACGGCGACAACGTCATCGAGGTCATCACCGAGTACGACCGCAAGAGCCAGCGCACCGTCACCGGCAACGACGGCGGTGCCTTCACCGACTACAACTACGACGGCGCCGGCCGGGTCTTCGAGGTCGATGCCGGAACCCACGCGACCCAGTTCAGCTACGACGCCAACAACAACGTCGTCGAGCGGCTGGAGCGTACCTCGGGGCCGGCCGGCCCCGAGACCTTCGTCGATCAGATGGAGTACGACCGGCTGAACCGGCTGCTGCTGGTGCGGGATAACCTCGGCTTCGAGAAGTCCCTGCGCTACGACAGCCGGGACAACGTGCTCGAGATGACTGACCAGCTGGGCAACACCATCGAGTACGCCTACGACGCGACCGATCGGCGCATCCGGATCGACCGAGTGATGCGCGCCGGCGGTACCGGTGCCGGTGCGGTGGTCGGCAACGTCGTCTACATGACCGAGTACAACCTCGACGGCGCGATCTCGCAGCAGATCGACCCCAACGGGAATCCGACGACCTACGAGTACGACACCCTGGGTCGCAAGATCCGGGACATCCAGGCCGACGGTCTGATGGTCGAGTACGAGTATGACCCCAACGACAACGTCGTCGAGGTCCGGGACCCCAACGGCAGCCAGGTGGTCATCGACTACGATGTTGCCGACCGCCCAACCCTGCGTGCCGTCGCGCCCGGGCCGGGAGTGCGCCCGGTCGAGCAGACCTTCGACTACGACGGGATGAACCGTCTGGTGCTGGCCACCGAGGATTCCCCGGCAGGCTTCACCCAGGTCGAGTTCATCTATGACTCCCTCAACCGGATCCGCGAGGAGAGCTCCCAGTTCGACGGGGGCATCCTCTACGCCCAGAGCCACCAGTACGACGGCAATGGCAACCGGACCCAGAGCTTCTACCCCAGCGGAACGACGCCTCAGGTGAACGCCGATCCGTTCGGCTACATCTTCGGGGTCCAGGACCCGATCAGCGGGTTCTCGGTCAACTATGATCGGATCTTCCCCGATCGGATCGCCCAGCGCTTCCACGGCAACGGCACCCGCAAGTCCTACCTCGACCCGTTGAGTGTGAACAACATCGGTTACGACGGGTTGAAACGGGTTCAGGCGGTACGCCATTACGATCCGGGCAACGCAGTGATGGCCGGGTTCGACTACTCCCTGGACGCCATGGGCAACATTACCCGTGAGTCCCGGGATCTGCACAACCCCGGAGTGTTCGACGCGTTCGAGTACGACAGTGCCTACCGTCTGATCGGGTACGAGCGGGACGTCGGCACGGCGTCGCCGACGAGTATCCAGTACAACCTGGACAACGTCGGCAACTGGCTGAGCCGGATCATCAACGGCACGCCGTTCGCCAACACTCCCAACGTGATGAACCAGTACGGGGATCCCAACCCGTCGCTCGACGACGGAATCCCCGACGACTTCGGTGACGACAGCAACACGCCGGTAGCCGACGGCCAGAATCTGGGCCATGACGCCAACGGCAACATGATCACCGAGGACAACCGTACGTACATCTATGACGTGTTCAACCGGCTCGTCGAGGTCGAGGTTTCGGGCAGTCCGATCGCCCAGTACGCCTACGACGCGCTCAATCGCCGGGTGGTCAAGCGAGATCTCAATACCGGTGTGGATACTCGCTACGTCTACGACGGCGACCGGCTGATCGAGCAGTACAACCTCGGCGCCGGCGTGCCGGACATGCGCTTCTTCTACGGGGCGCAGAACGAGCTGGTCGGCATCGAGAGTCTGATTAGCGGCGACTTCTACTACGTTCACGACGACGTCCGCGGCAGTGTCGTGATGATCACCGACGGCGGTGGCGGCATCGTCGAACGGGTGACCTACGACGCCGAAGGCACGCCGCGTTTCGAGGATCCCGGCAACACGCCGACCGGTGCCGCGAAGAGCGTCATCGGGAACCCGTTCCTCTACATGGGACAGTTCTGGGATCCGGAGACCCGGCTCTACGAGAACCGGGGCGCCAAGTACGCGCCGCGCTTCGGCCGACACATGCAGCGCTTCATTCCCGGGCAACTGATCGGCCCGATGGGAAGTGCCTACAACGTGCCGATGTTCTTCCCCTGTCCGCTCAACTGGTTCGGGATGAACCCGTTCTGGTGGGGCAAGGGCTGGTGGTGGCATCCGGGCGCCTGGAACATGGGCTGGTGGGCCTGGCGCACCTGCTGGTGGTTCGGCGGGCCCTGGGGCTGGTGGCAGTGGCGCCCCTGGGTCTGGTTCGGCGGGCCCTTCGCCTCCTGGTGGGTCTGGAAACCCTGGGTCACCTGGTGGTACGCGCCCTTCCGTTGGTGGGGTTGGCGAGCCTGGGCCCCCTGGTACGGCTGGTGGGGCATATGGCCCTACTGGGGTGCCTTCGGCTGGTGTACCTGGCTACCGGTCTGGGGCTGGAACCTGATCAACGGCTGGTGGCCCTGGTGGGGCTGGAACGCCTGGGTCGGCTGGTGGCCGGCTAGCGGCTGGTTCGGCTGGTGCGGCTGGTGGCCCTTCTGGAATACCTGGTGGGCCTGGCACCCCTACCACTGGAACGGCTGGTGGACTTGGTCCCCCTTCTGGTGGCACGGCTACTGGGGCTGGAGCGGGCTCAGCTTCTGGTGGAACTGGTGGGGCTGGGTCAAGTGTTGGTGGCCCTGGGGCTGGTGGAACTGGGCCGGCTGGGGCGCCTGGTGGGGCTGGTTCGGCTGGAACCCCTGGTGGTGGTGGGGCTGGTGGTCCTGGTGGCACTGGGGCTGGATCGGCGGACACCACTGGTGGTGGGGCCCCTTCGGCTGGGGCACCTGGTTCGGCTGGGGCTGGTTCTGGCCCTGGCACTGGTGGGGCTGGTGGTCCTGGCTGTTCGGCTGGAACTGGTGGCTCTGGGGCTGGGGTTGGTTCAGTGTCTGGATCTGGGGGCACTGGTGGATCTGGTCCTGGGGCTGGTGGACCTGGCCCTGGTGGGGCTGGAGGCTCTGGTGGGGTTGGTGGTGGCCCTGGTGGGGTTGGTGGTGCTGATCCACGGGTCTAGCGCACAGGCCGATCCGGGTGAATTCGCCGATCTAGCCTGACGGGCACTCGATTTGCCCGAGAAACGACCACAACCGAAGGCCGGGGAGTGTTGCGCTCCCCGGCCTTTTTCGTGGCATGTGCGTGGCGGGGAGCCCGGTGCAAGAATGGTGCGGTGATGCACCTATTTCGTACAGCCTTTTTGCTCGTTTTCTGTGCGGCCAGTGTTCTTCTCCCGAGTTTCTCGTGGGTCGCCGCGGGCGATGCCAGCGCCGAGGCCGCGGGCAACGCTACCGCCGAGGCCGCGGGCGATGCGAGCGCCGAGGCGGCCGTCGATTCCGCCGTTCACGAAGAGCTGATCCTTTTCGTGCGCTCTAGCGCCGACGGCGCGATCATCGACGGCGTCGAGACGACCCATCGCCCGGCACTCGAGGCCCTGGCCGGCGAGCTCGGCCTGCGCCTGCGGGTCATCGACACCGCGGAACAAGCGCCCGCCGAGGTGCACCTTACACCGCTGCTTGTCTACCAGAGCGCGCGCGGACGCGCCGTGTTCCAGGGACGCTACGTCGACCGAGGCAAGGTGGCCCACTTCGTGCGCACCCAGCGCGCGGTGCCACCCCAGCCCGGCGGGTACACTGCCAAGCAGGTTGCGGTCGCGACGCTGGGCCGCGCCCAGGTGACCGCGCCGATCAAGATCACGGAACTGAGCGGCCAGGCTCCCGCAAGCATCGACGCCGAGAGCTTTGCCGCGGAAGCCCGCGCCGCGATCCTGGCCGGATTCGAGCGCTTCAACGAGCGTGAATCCGTCGAATTGGGTGCGGCCGACCGGGCGTTCTACATGGACTTCCACCCCTATCTCGACGAGGCCGGAAAGCTTTGGGTCTCGACGGCGCTCTTCTCCCAGTTCAACTGCATCGAGCCGGTGTTCGTCGGCGAGGATGCGCCCCTAGCCGGTTCCTGGGACGAGCGCGACGCCGTATTCGCCGCGGCGGCACGGCAGCTCGAGAACGAGGTGATGGCGCAGATCAGCGGGTCGACCCGCGGCGACGGCTTCGATCCGGTCCCGGCGACGGTGAGCACGGTCAGCTGGGAGCAGGCGGGCCTGCCGCTGCCGCCGCGCGCGCAAGGTGGCGCGGCGGCGGATGTGAACCTGGAGCTACCGGTTCGCTGGCGCGTCGAGCCCGCGGCGGAAGGTGCCGCTCCTCGGCTCGTCTTTCGCTTCCCGGCGCCCCTCGATCGCTACACCGGTGAGGTCGGCAGCGTCGACGGGGCCCTGGCGCTGGAGGCTCCCGATTCTCTCGATGGAGCCAAGGGCTGGATCGAGACCGACACCTCGTCGGTGACCATGGGCGAGCAGACCCTCGATGCCGCGATCCACGGCAAGATGATCCTGGTCAAGCGCTTTCCCGACGCCCGCTTCGAGTTGTCGGAGTTGAGTGCGCCGCAGGAACGGCTGCGCTTCGGCAACCTCTCCCGGGTCGCCGCAAGGGGTACCTTCACGATGATGGGGCAGGCGATTCCCCTCGACGTCGCCGCCCAGCTCGAGCCGATCGTCGGCGACGACGGCAAGCCGCGGCTGCATGTTCAGGCGGGCTTCGAGATCCGTTTGATGGAGCCCTTCGGCGTCGAGGGGCCCGACGGCCCGGCGCCGGCCAACGATACACTGCAATTTCACCTCGATGTCCTGATGCTGCAGTGTATCGTTGGCCGGCGCCGGGCAACGATACACTGCAATTTCACCTC
>CAZBZH010000324.1:0-5538 GCA_964496265.1 uncultured Acidobacteriota bacterium
GGTGGTTCCCGCCGGCGCCGAGCCGATGTTGACGTGCTGCACGTCGCAGCTGCGGTCGGCACGGAACACGATGTACGAGTCCGCGTTGGGCACCGCGGTCCAGTCGATGCGGGTGCCCCCCTCTTCCCGGGTCACCGCGATGCCGGGCTGGGTCAGCGCCGGGCAGGTCGAGGTGTTCTGGTTCTCGAGATCCGCCGCGTCGCCGCAGGCGATGTCGTGGCGATCGAAGGCGGCGAACAGCGCCGCCGCGTGGGGCGTGCCGTTGCTCAGATCACCGTCGTCATCGTCGGCGACCCGCATGCGCTGGTACCAGGAGGTCGCGCCGCAGCTGTCGGAATCGGGCAGCGAGCAGTTATAGATGTCGCCGCCGGAACCGTCGCGGCTCTCGTACCAGAGGCGCTCGGCCAGCTGCCAGGCGGAATCCGGATCGAGCCCCATGGCGGGCAGGTCCCGGGTCGCCAGATCGAAGACCGACTCGACGATCGGGTAGCTCTCACAGTGCACCGAACGGCCGCAGGGGCTGCTGCCCCCGCCGCCGCAGCGGTTCTGCACCCAGGTGCTCGGAGTCGCCGGCGTGTTGGCCGCACGGGCCGCCCAGTCGTGGTCGCGAATACCGGTGCAGCTCAGGCAGTTGTCGCCGTAGCCGCTGCAGGTGCCGTTGAGGAAGAAGCCGCGGCCGACGCAGGACTCGCGGCTGTAGAACACCGCCACGGTGTCGGCGTAGGCCTCGGAGGTGCGGTCGAAGCCGCCGCCGTCGTTCTGGTCGAAGCCATGCCCCCACTCGTGGGTCAGCACGCCGGCGTTCTCGCCGGTGTTCCCGCAACCGCCGCCGCGGTTGTACATGTTGATCTGGCCGCTCCAGGTGGCGTTGCAGGTCTGGGTGATGTTGGTGTTGACCGTCACCGGGGTATTGATGAAGTTGTTGCTCGGCAGGTAGCTGCGGGCCATCTGGGCCACGCGGTTGACGTGGTAGAAGGCGGAACGGGAGGCGCCGGTGTTGCCCCCGTCGTTCCCGTTGCAGTTCTCCCCGTTCTTCAGTTCCAGCGCCAGGTCCCCGGAGCAGGGCCGCGTCTGCAGCACCTGGCCGCAGGTGTCGACGATGGCAACGTAGGGGCCGCGCAGCCGCGTGGTCACCACATCGGTGGGATCGCTGCAGCTGAAGTTGCCGAACTCGTCGGCCACGCTGGTGTTGGGATTGAACCCCTCGAAGTAGGCCGCGAAGGGCATCGGGTAGGCGTTGACCTCACAACCGCCCGACGGACAGTCCTCGTCGTTGGCGCTCGGGTAGACCCCACCCTGAATGCTGGTGTAGTGGGTGGCGTCCTCGAAGGTCAGCACCTCACCGGAGAGCGCGTCGACTTCGCCCTGCCAGAGGGTCGACTCCCCGTCGACGGTGAAGGGAATGCGCCAGATCAGCGCGTGGGTCACCCCCGCGCCGCGGGCACCGCTCCAGGGCGAGGGGCTCGCGCCGCGAGCCGGGTCGATGGCGACCAGGGCCAGTTCCGGCTCCTCGGACAGCGAATGGCCGGAACCGTCGACGCCCAGATAGCTCCACAGGTTGCTCACGGCGGCAGCGGACTGGATCTTCGGCGTACCCGGAATGGCGATCGGCGCGATGCGGCTGGCGCCGAACTGCACCAGGTTGCCCTGGATCACGTGGAAGGTGAAGCGGGCGTTGTCGACCCGCACACCATCCCGCTCCTGACGGAAGACGAGCTGCCACTTGCCGTGTTCGCTCTCGGCCGAGGCTTCCCGGTCGAGCACCAGGCTCTGGGCCCAGTTGCCCAGCACCGAGGTGTTGCGGGCCAGGAACTCGCGGGCACGGGACTCGAGCAGGTCGAGATCGAGCTCCGCCCGAGCCGCGTCCGCATCGAACCAGTTGATGCGGCCGGTGGCGACGGTGGGGAGTCCGGTGCGCTCGTCGAGATAGATCGACCAGTGGCCCCCCTCGCGCTGGGCGAATGCGGCCCAACCGGCACGCAGCGCGTCACCCGGTTCGAGGGCATCGACGGACATGGCGGAGACCGCCACGCTGCCGCCCGGACGGTACTTGATCTGATCTTCGTAGCGGCGCTCCGCCACCTGGCCGTTGAAGCCGAAGGCCGCCGTGGTCACGGCGGCCGCCATCAGCGCAGCGAGAATGCGTGGACGCGGGTTCATGATTCGCCCCCCAGGAATCGAACGTGTCGTAACACAACGCGGGGCGGCACCCCAGGCGCCGCCCCGCAAACAGAGCACGTCGTGCTCAGCCGGTTTTGCCTCTACGCTCCTGCTCTAGGGGCCTTCCCAGTTGCAGGAGTTGATCGCGCGAACGCGGAAGAACTCGATGTCGGCGCCGCTGGTCGCCGCCCCCGGAAGGGTCAGCGAGGTGCCGGCGGCGGTACCCACGAGTTCGTTGGACTCGAAGGTCTTCACCGTGTCTCCGAGCAGATGGTACCCCGAGGCGCCGGTGGCCGGGTCCCACTCGAAGCTGAGGTCGTCACCCACCCGGTTGACCCGCAGGCCGTCGGTGGCCCCGGGGGTCGGATCGGCGCAGGTCTGCGGCGTGCAGCCCAGCGGCTCGCTGACCGACAGGTGCAGCACCCAGCCCTGGAGGGTTCCGCTCTGCACCGCGCCGTTGCGCACCCGCAGAATCCAGGTTCCCTGGGTCGATTCGCCGACGAAGTCGTCCATCGTGCCCGGCCCGATCGGGTCGGTTTGCTGGTCGAAGCGGGTGTCGATGCCGAAGAAACCACCGTTGTTGTTGACCAGGGTGACCTGGGTACCGGCCGGCGAGATCAGATCGATGCCGAAGCTCTGACCGAACAGGCTGAAGTCAACGCTGGTGTCCAGCTCGGTGATGGTCCGGTCCTCGGTGATCGGCAGTTCGAAGTCGGTGGTGCCGCGAGGCACCGAACCGGTCGGCCCGGTGACGTCGTCATCGAAGTTTCCGAGGGTGAAGCTGAACACCGAGCGATCCATCGGCGCGTTGGTCGCCGAGGAATCCATCTCCAGCGCGACCGTGTCGCCGCACTGCACGCCCGGCTGGACCACCAGCTCGAAGTGCGGCGCGTTGCTCTCGACTTCGGAGTTGACGGCGATATCCGGGTAGGTCGCATCGGCAATCAGCACACGGGCCTGATCCGGATCGACCGCCCGCAGCCGTCCGACCACGCCGACGCCGGTCTCGGTACCCCGGTTGTAGAGCGAGACGGGAAGCTGCAGGGTCTCGCCGGGATCGAAGGTGCCGGTGCCGTTACCCAGGGGACCGCCGTCTTCGACCCGCGCCCGCATCCGCACCAGGTTGGCGCCTTCGGGCTGGGCCACGCAGGCGGAAACCGGGCTTTCGCAAACGGAGTTGGCGCCGATCGCCTGGATCCGGTAGTAAGCGGTGAAGCTGGGATCCACGGTGGTGTCGAGGTAGGTGGTCGCCGGGGCGGCGACGGTGTCGAGGACCACGTGCTGACGGTCGCAGCCGTTGTCCGAACGAAGCACCAGGTAGGCCGCGGCATCGGGCACCGCGGCCCAATCGACCCGGACACCACCGGGCTCGCCGCTGACCAGGATCGAAGGCTGGGCCAACGACGGGCAGCTCGAGCTGTTCTGGTTCTCGGGATCGGCGGCCTCGCCGCAGGCGATGGCGTGACGGTCAAAGGCGGCGAACAGCGCCGCCGCGTGGGGCGTCCCGTTGCTCAGATCGCCATCGTCGTCATCGGCCACCCGCATCCGCTGGTACCAGGAGGAGGCGCTGCAGCTGTCGGAGTCGGGCAGCGAGCAGTTGTAGATGTCGCCCGACGAGCCGTCGCGGGTCTCGTACCAGAGGCGCTCGGCGAGCTGCCAGGCGGAATCGGCGTCGAGGCCCATGGCCGGCAGGTCGCGGGTCGCCAGGTCGAAGATCGACCCGCCGATCGGATAGCTCTCGCAGTGCACCGAACGGCCGCAGGGGCTGTTGCCGCTGCCGCCGCACTGGTTTTGCACGAAGCCGGCCGGGGTCGGCGGCGTGTTGAAGGTGCGCGCGGCCCAGTCGTGGTCACGGACGCCGGTGCAGTTCAGACAGGTGTCGCCGTAACCGCTGCACTGAACCGCCGGACGGAAACCGCGGCCGATGCAGGATTCGCGCGTGTAGAAGATCGCGACCACGTCGGCGTAGGCCTCGGAGGTGCGGTCGAAGCCGCCGCCGTCGTTGCCGTCCAGGCCGTGACCCCACTCATGGGTCAACACCCCGGGGTTCTCACCGGTGTTGGAGCAACCGTTGCCCTCGCGGAACATGTTGATCTCACCGCTCCAGGAGGCGTTGCAGGTGTTGTTGACGTTGGTGTTGGTCACCACCGGGTTGTTGACGAAGGCCAGGCCCGGGATGTAGTGCCGCGCCATCTGGGCCACACGGTTGATGTGGTAGAAGGCCGAACGGCTGGCGCCGGTGTTGCCGGCGGAGTCGCCGGTGGCGCTGTCGCAGTTGACGCCGGCGTTGATGTCCAGGTCGAAGGCGCCGCCGCAGCTACGGGTCTCGGCCACCGGGCCACACGTGTCGTCGATCTCGACGAAGGGACCGATCAGCGAGGTCGAGACCGTGGAACCGGGGTCACAGGAGAAGTTGCCGAAGTCATCGGTGACCTGGCCGGCGCCGCCGTCGACGGAGAAGTCGGCGAAGGGCATCGGGTAGTTGTTGATCTCACAACCCTGGGCCCCGCAGTCCTCATCGTTGGCCGCCGGATAGACGCCGCCGCGAATGTTCAGGTAGTGGCTGGCGTCGGTGAAGGCCAGGATCTGACCGGTGTGGGCGTCCACCTCGGCTTCCCACTCCTCTTCACCCTCGACCTCGAACTGGATCCGCCAGGCCAGCACGTGGGTCACGCCGCTTCCGCGGGCGCCTTCGAAGGGGCTGGGCTCGCTGCCGCGAGCGGGATCGATGGCCACCAGCACCAACTCGGGATCGCCGTGGTAGTGATGCAAGCTGCCGTCGGTGCCCAGGTAGGCGTTGACCTTATCTACGGCGGCCTCGGCGGAGAGGGCCGGGGTGGTCGAGATCGCCACCGGGGAAATCCGCGAGGCACCGAACTGGACCAGGTTGCCGTAGGCCACGTGGAACGTGAACTTGGCGTTGTCGACCAGCAGGTCGCCGGCGCGCTGCCGGAAGATCAACTGCCACTTGTTCTGGTCGAGGGCCGCCGAAGCGTCCCGATCGAGCTCGAGGTTGGCGGCCCAGTTGCCCAGCACCGCGGTGTTGTTCTCGAGGAAGGTGCGGGCCTGGGCTTCCAGGCGGTCCAGGTCGAGAGCGCCGGCAGCCAGGTCGTTATCGCCGAACCAGTTGATGCGGCCCGAGGCCATGGTCGGCATGCCGGTACGGGCGTCGATATAGACGGCCCAACGCCCCCCCTCGCGCTCGGCGAAGGCATCCCAGCCGCGGCGCAACGCGTCGCCGGGCTCCAGACTCTCGGTGGAAATCGCCTTGGTGGAGATCACCCCGCCGAGACGATGCTGGATCTTGTCCTCGTAGCGACGATCGTCAGCAGGCTGGGTAAAGGCAAAAGCGGCGGTAGCCGCCAGGGTAAGCGCGAG
>CAZBZH010000325.1:0-5529 GCA_964496265.1 uncultured Acidobacteriota bacterium
CCGCCTTCCGGCTGCACTAGGGACAAGAGCACCGGCAAGGTGATCGCGCTGACCCAGCACAGCTACCGCCGGACTCGGCGGTAAGCCGTGCGACGCCGCGCACCGACACGTTGTGTTTGCCTGCTGGCGTCGATCATCGCGTTCTGTCTGGGTGCGTTTGCCGCTGACTTCGATCTGGTCATCAACAACGGGAGAGTCATCGATCCCGAGACCTCCTTGGACGCAATTCGCCATGTGGGGATCCGCGGCGCCTCCATCGTCGAGGTTTCGCGGCATCCGCTCGACGGAGTACGGGTCATCGACGCTCGCGGATGGGTCGTGTCCCCCGGTTTCATCGATCGAAATACCTATGTCGTCGGTGATGAACTCTTCCGCTTGCGCGCTTCGGACGGGGTGACCACGGCCTTCAACTTCGAGGAAGGTGCCTACGACGTCGATTCGGCGTACGCGGCCCATGAAGGTCGAGCGCGCATCCACTATGGGTTCTCCGTGGCCGAAGGGGGTGTGCGCATGGCGTTGGCGTCGCCGGCGTCGCCTGTCGTTCAAGATGGAATCCTGGCGCTTCCCGAGGGGCTCTCAGAGGACGAGGTTTCGGCGGTCAACGCTCACCGGCTGACGGGCGATCAGCTGCAGCACCTGCTGCAGGCAATTGAGGCCGGGTTCCTCGCCGGCGCCCCTGCCGTGGGCATGGGGCCGGAGTACTTTCCTGGTGCGACGGAGGACGAGGCCTTGCAGGTCTTTCGTCTTGCCGCACGCTACGGGCGCTCGGTGCAGATTCACGCGCGTGCCTGGGACCCTCTTCGCCAGCACGCCCGAATCAACGAGGTCATCTCCGGAGCTTTGGTGACGGGAGCCTCGATCCATCTCAGTCACCTGAATTCGATCACCACCGATCACTTCGATCTCTATCACGAGATAATCTCCGAGGCGCAGGCCCTCGGGCTTCCCATCACGACGGAGTGCTATCCCTACACGGCCGGTCAGACCTGGATCGGTTCCGCCATGTTTGACGATTGGCGTGACTGGCCGGACCAGCGGTTCGCCGATTTCGAATGGCCGGTGACCGGCGAGCGCCTGGATCGCGAGACGTTTGAGCGGTACCGCAACGAGGGCGGGCTGGTCATCATTCACGCGGGGCCCAGGAAGGAGGCCGTCATCGAGGCGTGCATGCGTAGCTCCCACGCGCAGATTGCGTCGGATGGTGGAGCGGACGGGCCAGCCTCACACCCCAGGGTAGCCGGGACCAATACCCGGGTACTCGGTCGCTATGTGCGAGAGAAGGGGCTGCTTCCGCTTTCCCAGGCGATCGCAAAGATGTCCCTGCTACCGGCGCGCTCACTGGAGCACATCGCGCCTCAGATGGCCCGCAAGGGGCGCCTGCAAGCCGGCATGGACGCCGATGTGGTGATCTTCGATGCGGGGCGAGTGATCGACCGCGCCACCTACGGCGATCCCTTGCTGGAGCCGGCGGGAATAGAGGTCGTGATCGTCGCGGGTACCGTAATCAAGCAAGAAGGGCGCTTCGTCGACGGCGTCTATCCGGGCAGGGCGATACGAGTCGAAGCCCGTTCCGCGGGTTCAAACGCGGAGAGAGCTGGAGAGGGGCAGGGAGGATCACGATGATTCGTAAGCTCTTCGGATGTTGCTGTTTGTTCGCTCTGTGGGCGGGCATCCTCCCGGCGGCCGAGCCGGCGGAGGCCGCGCGGGAGCACTTCGAGGCACACGGCCCCGCGCTGCTCGCCGAGTTCGCCGAGCTGCTCCAGATCCCCAACGTCGCCTCGGACCTTCCCGGCGTGACCGCCAACGCCCGCTGGATCGAGCGGGCCTTCGAGGCCCGGGGAGCCGAGATCGAGGTCCTCTCCCAGGAGGGAGTGCCGCCGGTGGTCTGGGGCCGTCTGCCTGCCCCCGGCGCCACCCGCACTCTGGGCATCTACGTGCACTACGACGGCCAACCGGTGGATCCGTCCCAGTGGTCCCAGAGTCCCTGGGAGCCGACCCTCTACACCCGCTCGCTGGAGGACGGGGGCAAGCCCCGTCCCTATCCCGCCGCCGGAGACGCCATCGACCCGGAGTGGCGGATCTACGGCCGGGGCACCTCCGACGACCGGGCGCCGTTGATTGCCTGGCTTGCGGCCTTCGACGCGTTGAAGGCCGCGGGTATCGAGCGCAAGGCCAACCTGGTGTTCCTGTTCGAGGGGGAAGAGGAAGCGGGGTCCGACCACCTCGACGCCTACATGGAGCAGCTCGGCGATCGGTTGCGGGCCGACCTGTGGTTGATCTTCGACGGTCCGGCCCATCAGACTCGGCGGCCGCAGCTGGTCTTCGGCGTGCGCGGCTACACCGGCCTCGATATCACCGTCTACGGCGCCGCCCGCTACCTCCACAGCGGACACTACGGCAACTGGGCACCCAATCCCGGGCTGCGCCTCGCCCACCTACTGGCCTCCTGCAAGGACGCCGAGGGGGACGTGCTGATCGAGGGTTGGAACGCCGGAGGTAAGCCGCCGGTGACCGACTGGAAGAACCCGCCCGGCTTCGAGGAGGGGCTGCGCGAGGAACTCGGCGTCGCTCGCAGCGAAGGGGGGAACGCTCCCTACTTCGAGCGGATGCAGATTCCGTCGTTCAACGTGCGCGGCATGCAGGCGGCGGGGATCGGCGACAAGGCGCGCAACGTGATCGCCACCGAGGCCACCGCCTCGATCGATATCCGCCTGGTCGAGGGGAACGATCCCCACGAGATGCTGGATCTGGTCGAGGCGCACGTGCGCAAGCAGGGCTATCGCGTGCTGCACCGGGAGCCTACCGCCGAGGAGCGGCGCAAGCATCCGATGATTGCCCGCATCGTGCGGCGCCCCGGCTACCGGGCGGTGCGCACCTCCGCCGAGCAACCGCTGACCCGCTGGTTGATCGATACGGTCAAGGGGCTGCAGCCCGATCTGGTGTTGACGCCGACCCTGGGCGGCTCCCTGCCGCTCTATTTGTTCGAGGACCGCCTGCAGGCGCCGATCGTCATCGTGCCGATCGCCAACCACGACAATAACCAACACGCGCCCGACGAGAACATGCGACTGGGCAACCTGCTCTACGGCATCGAGCTGGCGGCGACCCTGGTCGCCGCGGACTGAATCATCCCGCCGTCGGACCCCGGAGAACGCCTTGGCCGAGTACACGCTGAAAGCCCATCCCGATACACCGGTCGACGGACTGACCGTGAGCTGCACGGCGAGCCTGCCCGAGCCGGGCCGGCTGCATCTGGTCTACGCCGCCCGGGGAGGGGGCGGCCGCATCGTGATGCCGCCGCCGGCGCCTGCGGTGCGCACCTTCAAGCTGTGGGAGATGACCTGTTTCGAGGTGTTCCTCGCCGCGGCCGACGGCACCTACGTCGAGTACAACTTCTCGCCCACCGGAGCCTGGGCCTGCTTCCGCTTCGACAGCCATCGCAGCGGCATGCGGGATGCGCTGGATCTGGACGATCCGCGAGTCGTGCCGGCCGAGGAGCAGGCCGATCTGCTTCGCCTGGAGGCGTTCGTCGAACTGGCGCCGAAGGATGTGTTCGTCAAGATGGCGATCAGCGGCGTGATTCGGCTGAACGACGGCAGCAAGAGCTACTGGGCGTTGAATCACCCGCCGGGGGACGAGGACTTCCATCACGCCGACTGCTTCGCGGCTACCTTTCCTCCGCGGTAGGCTTCGCGCCGAGTGGGGTGGTCAGCTGCAGGATGTTGCCGTCGGGGTCCCGCAGTTGAATCAGCCGGACGTCATGCTGTTTGAAGGTGAGTACCCGGGGGCGTTTTTCGCCTGCGGCGGCGACACGATCGGCCACCGCTTCGACGTCGGGCACCGCGAAGCCGACCTTGACGATGCCCCGGGCGCTCTCCGCCGCGCTGTCCCGCCGGTCCCAGATGATCTCGACGAACAGCGCCTCGTTGGTCAGGTTGGCGATGCGCCAGCGGCCTTCCTCGTCACGGGTGTCGTCGAGAAGTTCGAGGCCCAGCACCTTGCGGTACCAGGCGATCGAACGGTCGACGTCCTCGACCGAGAGGGCGAAGTACTGCGGGGCGCGGATGGCGTCAATCCAGGGAGCCGGATTGTCCTGCGCGGCGGCGGGTAGCGCGACTCCGGTGAGCGTGGCGCAGGTGAGCATCAGCGTCAGCGCGGTCACGCCCGCCGGCGAACGTACCATCGCCGAAAACCTCAGCATCGCCGCCGACTTGGGCTTCAATCTCCGACCCTGCATGCCGCACCTCCTCGTGGGAGGGCAGCATCGCACCCCGGCCCATGGACGCCGCGGCGATCGCTGAGATTTCACAATCTTTTACGATCGCCGCGGCGGGCCAGGTGTTTCTCGAGGTGTTCTCGTTGGGGCCCTAGGGGCAGACGGCTCCGCTGCGCGGCGCGGCCTGGCTGTCGGTTCCCAGGTCTCCGTCTCCCTGGGGGCAGGTGTTGGTCGCGCGGGAGAGGTAGAAGAACACCGCGCCGCCGGCCGGCGCCGAGGCGTCGGTCGCGACCAGATCACTATCTCCCGATTCGAAGCAGACGCCGGGGCCGTTGAAGTCGCCGGCATCCGACGAGCGCAGCACGTCGTAGCTCAGGACGCTGGCGCCCGGGTCCGCCGGTGCGCTCCAGCTCAGCGACGTCACGCCGCTGACCGGGTCGTGGCTCAGCAGCAGGTCGAGGGTCTCCGACGGGGTGGCCCAGGCATCGCCGTTGCCGTCGTCGCAGTCGCCGCTGCTGGCGATGTAGCCGGCCGGCGCGGTGCAGGCCGAGACCACGTCGCCGGGATCGCCGAACCCGTCATCGTCGGCATCGCGGAACCAGTCGGTGGCGGTGCAGCTGGCGGCGGCGCAGTAACGGCCGCCGATCGGCGGACGGTTGAGCCGGGTGCCGCCGAAGACGATCAGCTCGTTGCCGCTCCACACGCCGGTGTGATCCGCGCGGCCGATCGGAGCCTGATCCAGCGACATGATCTGCCAACTGTCGGTGGCCGGATCGTAGCGGCCGCCATCGTCGGGGTAGTTGTTGTTGTTGACCGAGCCACCCCAGACCAGCATCTCGTTGCCGGACCAGACGGCGATGTGTCCGACGCGTGACGAAGGAGGGCCGCTGATCGACATCGGCGCCCAGCTGTCGGTGGCCGGGTCGTAGCGGCCGCCGTCGTCCAGGCCGTTGGGCGAGCTACCGTTGGCCCCGCCCCAGACCAGCATCTCGCTGCCGGTCCAGACGGCGGTGTGGTTGGCGCGGCCGGCGGGCGCGCCGATCGTCGTCGTCGGGGTCCAGCTGTCGGCGGTCCAATCGTAGCGCGCGCCGATGTCGGTGCTGGTGCCCCCCCAGACGATGAACTCGCCGTCGGCGACCACGCCGGTGCCGGTGGTCGTCGAGGGGGGCGCGTTGACCGTGGTCATCGAGCGCCAGGAATCGGCGACCGGGTCGTAGAGCCCGCCGTTGTTGTCGGCCGGGTTGCCGGCGTAGACCAGCATCTCGGCCCCGGTCCAGCCGGCCAGGTGCCGGTAGCGCGGCGCCGGTGCTCCG
>CAZBZH010000326.1:0-5526 GCA_964496265.1 uncultured Acidobacteriota bacterium
GATGGGTGTCGTCTGGAAGGCACTCGACACCACCCTCGATCGCGAGGTAGCGATCAAGGTGCTGCCCGCCACCCTCGCCGCCGACCCCGACCGGCTGGCCCGCTTCGAACGGGAAGCCAAGCTGGTCGCCTCGCTGACCCACCCCAACATCGCCTCGGTCTACAGCGTCCACGAGGTCGAGGGGCGGCGGTTCCTGGCCATGGAGCTGGTTCCCGGCGAGGACCTGGCACGCCGCATCTCCCGCGGCGCGATCGAACCCCGGGAGGCGATGGAGATCGGGATCCAGATCGCCGAGGCCCTCGAGGAGGCCCACGAACAGGGCATCGTGCACCGGGATCTCAAGCCGGCCAACGTGCTGCGCACCCCCGACGGTGAGATCAAGGTGCTGGACTTCGGCCTGGCCCGGGCCTTCGGGCCGCCGGAACCCGAGGGGGGTGACCCGAGCCTCTCGCCGACCCTGACCTCGGCGGGCACCCTCGCCGGGGTGATCCTCGGCACCGCGGCTTATATGGCGCCGGAGCAGGCGCGGGGTTACGTCGTCGACCATCGGGCCGACGTCTGGGCCTTCGGCGCCATGCTCTACCAGATGCTGACCGGCAACCGCCCCTTCGAGGGGGAGACGATCTCCGACACCCTGGCCTCGGTGCTCAAGCTGGAGCCGGACTTTGACGCGCTGCCCGAGGAGACCCCTGCCGGCCTGCGCCGCCTGCTGCACCGCTGCCTGCAGAAGGACCGCCGCCAACGGCTGCACCACATCGCCGACGCCCGGCTGGAGCTTCGCGACTGCCTGGATGGAACGACGATCGAGGCCGTCGCCGGCGCGCCGGTCGCGGGCGAGGAACCCGCCGGGAAGCGTTCGGCGCTCCCCTGGCTGCTGGTGGTCGCCCCGTTGGCGCTGATCACGATCTTCTCGCTGTGGCAGGCGCTTACGGCGCCTGATGAGGTGCCCCGGGATCCGATCGCGCTGTCGATTCCGATTCCCCCGGACAAACGGCTGCTGGATACCCAGGAGGCGACCATGAGTCTCGCTCCCGATGGGCGCACTCTTGCGGTCCTGCTGTCGGGAGGCGACGGCATCCGGCTCTACCTGCGCCGTCTGGACGACGACACGCTGATCGAGGTACCCAACTCCCGCGGCGCGTCGACCCCATTCTTCAGTCCCGACAGCGAGTGGGTCGGCTTCTTCGCCGACGGCGCCCTGATGAAGGCCTCGGTCGCCGGAGGCGCACCGGTTCGCCTGACCGCCGCCGGCGAGGTCAACCGCGGCGCCACCTGGACCGACCGGGACACGATCGTCATCGCGGCTTCGTTCAACGGCGGCCTCGAGGGGGTGTCCGCATCGGGAGGGTCCCTCAAGCGGATCACCGAGCTCGACCCCGAGCGACAGGAACGAACTCACCGCTGGCCCAACGCGATTCCCGGTACCGATGTGGTGCTGTTCACCGTCGGCGACGAATCCAGCCCCGAGTTCTACGACGACTCGCGTATCGACGCCGTGCGGCTGTCCAGCGGCGAACGCAAGACGATCTACGACGGAGCGAGCTACGCGTTCTACGCGCCCACCGGCCATTTGCTGATCGGACGGGGTGGTTTTCTGTTCGCCCTGCCCTTCGACGTCGAGACCCTCGAGGTCCGGGGCGAACCGGTGCCGGTCCAGGAACAGGTGTTGAGCGCCCCTCGATCGGGCCTGGTCAACGCCTCGATCTCCCAGAACGGGATGCTGGCCTACGCGCCGGGCGGCACCTGGGCTTCCCGTCGCGTGCTGGCCTGGGCCGACCTGGATGGAACCAAGACCCGGCTGCCGATTCGCCCGGGCACCTACCAGTTCCCCGACCTATCTCCCGACGGCGAGCGGCTGGCCATCTCCGTGGCGGGAGACCGGGACTTCGATATCTGGACCTACGAGTTCGCCAGTGAGCGCTGGACGCGGCTGACCTTCGACGAGGGAAACATCGGCCCCTTCTGGTCTCCCGACGGGACGTCGATCTCCTACTACTCGGTGATTCCCGGTGGGGGTGGCGGGTCCCACCGCCGGCCGGCGGACGGCAGCGGCCCCTCGGAGGTGATCCTCGAGCTGGATGGGGTCATCGTCAGCGTGACCGACTGGGCCCCCGGCGATCGCTATGTGCTGGAGCTCGTGGCCAGCAACGCCGACATCTCGATTCTCGAACCCGCGGACAACGGCACACCGCGCAAGATCGTCGACAGCGATGCCGACGAGCGCAACGGCGTGCTCTCACCCGACGGCCGCTTCCTGGCCTATCAGTCCGATGAGAGTGGACGCGACGAGATCTACGTCCAGCGGGTCGACGGCCGGACCGGCCGCTGGCAGGTCTCCTCCGGCGGTGGCGTCGAGCCCCATTGGCCCGAACGGGGAGGCAGGATCTTCTACCGCCATGGCCGCCAGCTCTACTACGCCGACGTCGAGACCGAACCGACCTTCTCCGCCGGTCAGCCGGTGCCCTTCGTCGAGATGGCGGTCGGCTTCAGCCGCGAAGTATCCGGTTTCTCGGCGCACCCCGACGGCGACCGGGTCCTGCTGATCGACGAGGCGGACCGCGAGGGACGCTCCGACGAGATTCGCGTCGTCATCGACTGGTTCGAGGTGTTGCGGGCGCTACCGAACTAGGGGCAGGCGGTCACCTGTTGCGGCAGGCAAGGTGAAGACGCCGCGGCTCGCTCCTGTCCGTCGCTCGCCAGCCCGTAGGACCCTTCGGCATCGAGGCTCCGGGACACGATCAAGAAGTACCGGTTCGCCGCCCCCGCCTCGATCTGCCAGCTCGTCGAACCACCGGTCGTGCAGACCAGCGGCTGATGGGAGGCGTAGTCCCCGAGGGTGCCGGCATGCACGGCGAAGTCCTCGGAACTACCGAGGCAGGATCCCGGCCAGCGAAGCTCCAGCAGATCGCCGGGCAGCCGAGATACTTCGAGCCCGGCACTGCCCGATCCGGATACGGCCCCCGATGGTCCCGCCGAACGGAACTCGCGGCCGGCGAACAGGAACGCTCCATCGCTACCCGGATCGCCGAGCAGCAGATCGATCGCGCCGTCACCGTCGACGTCGCCCGCCGTCGAGACCGCGTCTCCCAGCAACACGGTGTCCGGGACGGTGCCGCTGCGCCATACCGGCTGCGGCTGCAGCCCGGTGACCGATCCCAGGAAGACGTAGCCGGCTCCCCGCTCGTCCTGGCCCTCCACGATCTCCTGGGGTGCACCGATCAGCACGTCATCGAACCCATCGCCGTTGATATCGCCGAGGGGTGCGAGATCCTCGCCGAAACTGCCGTCGCCGAACAGAGTCTGATCCGGCGTGGCCGGGAGTCCCTGGGCGCTTCCCAGGTAGAGATGCACCGCTCCCTCGCCGCCGTCGTGGTCCAGACGGTACGCTCCGAGCAGCACGTCGTCGAAACCGTCGCCGTTGATATCGCCGGCGCGGCTCAGATTCTCGGTGAGTTCGTTACAGCGGAACCCTTCAGGCTGGACCAGGCTCCAGCTCGCAGAACCGTCGAGGCCCGTGGCCGAGCCCGAGTAGAGTTCGACGTACTCCGGGTCGAGGCCACTGCGCGTCTCGTCGCAGACCAGCAGATCGTCGAAGCCGTCGCCCTGGACGTCGCCGGCAAAGGAGACATTGCCCGCGAAACGCTGCTCGGCCTCACCCGTCAACTCCAGGCTCGGCACCGCCGGCAAGCCTGCCGCGGAACCGTGGAAGATGCGCAGGACGCCGCGCTCCGCATCTTCCCGCGGGAAGCCGGCGGCGATGTCCGCGTACCCGTCACCGTTCACGTCCCCGCCACCGGTGGCGGCCGGTCCGAGGGTGTCGAAGGTCTGGAAGGTGTTGAAGTCCCAGACCGCCGAGAGCCCCGACGGTGAGCCGAAGCGGACGTGGACCTGATGCCAGCCCATGCCGAAACCGGAGCCGGAGGCGAACAGCACGTCGTCGTAACCGTCGTTGTTGACGTCGCCTGCAAAGGAAAGGTCCGAACCGAGGGTCGTGCCGGGGAAGAGGCCGACCTCGAACCAGACGTAGAAGCCCTCGAGCCCCGCGGCGCTGCCGTGATAGGCAAGGACCGCCCCTTCCTGATTCGTCGAGGGTGGACCGCCGGCATAGTGGAACGGCCCGCTGACCAGCACATCATCGTAGCCGTCCCCGTTGACGTCGCCGCCTCCGGCCACACCGCGGCCGAACTCACCGAAAAGCCCCTCCGGTTCCTTCCATTCGGGTTGCGGCTCGAACGGTTGTGCCTGGATGCTCCCGGTCACGGAGCAGAACCCGGCCACGAGAACCGCGGCCACCCATCGAGTTGTGCCCATCGCGCCCTCCTGTTGGCGAGAGCGTACCATCGCCGCTCTCGCGTGGAACGCGGATCGCCGACCCAGGAGCGGACCCTCAAACCGCAGGCGTCAACGGGACGTCAACCGGGCGACTTCTTGGGGTGACGGCCGGGGTTCGGCCTGGGTTTCGACGGACGCCTCAGGCCGTCCTAGCGCTGAGGCTCGACGATGACCTTGAGCGATTCACCGGCGTCGGCGACGAGCCGAAAGCCCTCGCCGGTCTCGGACAGGCCGAGCCGGTGGGTGATCGTCGAGGCCACGTCGACCCGGCCCGAGGCGATCAGGTCCAGGGCGCGCTGCATGTCCGCCGGCGGTCCAGCGTAGGAGTGGGTCACGTTGATGCAGCGGGCCCAGAGATCGTGAGCGGGAATGCTCACCTCGGTCCCAGGAGCCACCGGAGCGAACAGCATCACCGAACCACCTCGCTCGACGCTCTCGAAGGCCTGGGCGATCGCCGGCAGCGCCGCGGTACATACGACGACCACATCGGCCAGCCGTCCGTCGTTGGCCGCGCGAATCGCCGCGGGTACATCGCCCTTCGCATTCAACGCCACGTCGGCACCGAAGCGCGTCGCCTGCTCCACGCGCCAGGGGTCGACATCGGTCGCGACGATCGGCCCCGCACCGAGGCTGCGGGCCAGCTGCAGATGCAGCACGCCGGAAACCCCGGCGCCCAGCACGGCAACGCACTGCCCGGCCTCGACGCCGGCGATCCGCTGCGCGCGAATGGCGCAGGCCATCGGCTCGACAAACGACGCGGCCTCGTAGCTCACCCCCTCGGGAAGCTTGAAGGTGCCGCGGTCGACGTTGATCGCGGGGAGCCGCACGTACTCGGCGAAGCCGCCGGGATCAAAACTGGTGGTACGCAGCGTCTCGCAAACACTGTGACGATCGCTCAGGCAGTAGCGGCAGACGTTGCAGGGCACGTGATGGGTCGCCACCACCCGGTCCCCCACGCCGAACGCCGTGACTCCCTCGCCGACCTCGACGATCTCGCCGGCGACCTCGTGCCCCAGGACCAGCGGCGCCCGCTTGATCCGGTACCACTCCATCACATCGGAGCCGCAGATCCCGCTGGCCTCGATGCGCATCAGCGCCTCGCCGGGCCCGATCGCCGGCCGGGGCCGTTCCTCGAGGCGCACGTCGGCGTTGGAGTAGTAGACGGCGGCGCGCATGACTAGCCTTGCGCGTCCT
>CAZBZH010000327.1:0-5517 GCA_964496265.1 uncultured Acidobacteriota bacterium
CCTGGAGTTCGATGCTGGTCTCCAGCGACCGGCGCACCGCGGGCATCGCCGTCGAGATCCACGAGCGCCAGGGAGACGATCTTTACCGCGGGCGGTTGGTCGAGGACCTGCGCGACCTCAAACGGAGCGTGGAACCGGGCGCCACGATCCACCTGACCGGGATCACCGCCCAGAAGTACGACACCACCCGTTTCATCCAGCGGGACCAGCGGGTCGTGCTGCCGCTGTCGATCCTGGTGATGGCGCTCTGCCTGGCCGTGGCGACCCGCCGATTCTCCGGCGTGCTGCTGCCGCTGGCGGTAACCGGCATCAGCCTGCTGTGGACCATCGGGCTCTACCACCTGCTCGGCTTCAAGCTGAACGTGATCACCTCGCTGTTGCCGCCGGTGATCCTGGTGCTGTCGGTGACCACCGGATTGCATCTGCATCAGGAGTGGCGGGATCGCGCCGCCGAGGCCGGTTCACCCCGGGAGGCGGTGCTCGAGGTGTTGCGCCGGCTGGGCATGCCGGTGCTGCTCACCGGGATCACCACCGCCATCGGGCTCGCCTCTCTCGGAACCAGCGACGTGCCCGCGGTGCGCCAGTTCGGGCTGTTCGCGGCCCTCGGCGTCACCGTCAGCCTGCTGTTGAACCTGACGGTGCTGCCGGCCGTGCTCGCCTGGATCCCGCTTCCCCGCTCGGCGCCCCGCAGCGCCGGGCTCACCGTGAGCGGCCTGATCCAGGTGGCCAACTGGAGCGTCAACCGGCCCCGCGCGGTGATGCTGCTGGCCGCCGCCGGCACCCTGCTGCTGGCGGCGGGCATCGGGCGCATCCACAACAACACCGACCTGATTCGCTTCCTCTCCCCCGACGCCGAACTGGTCAAGGACACCATGTTCATCGATGAGCAGTTGGTCGGAGCCAACTCGCTGGAGCTGGTCGTCACCCGCCGGGACGGCGCGCCGCTGACCGGGGTCGACGACATGGAGCGCATCGAAGGCTGGATGCAGCGGATCGGCGAACTCGAGCCGGTGACCCACGTGCTCGGCATTCCCGCGGTCATCGCCGAACTCCACCGGGCCGAGACCGGCGCCGAGGTCTCGGCGCTTCCCGACGATCCCGAAGACCTGCTCTACTGCTTCGACCTGCTCGAGGCCTCGGATCGACAGGCGGAACTGCGCCGCTTCATCACGCCGGAGTTCGACCGGGCGCGGATCAACGTCCGGCTCCACGCCATCGGCACCCACCGGGCGACCGAAGTGCTCGAGGGGATCGACCGGTTCTCCGGAGAGCTCCTGGGCGCCGGCTACGCGGTCCAGCCGACCGGCAGCTTCTACCTGGTGACCCTGGATTCCAACCGGCTGGTCTCGACCCAGTTGCGCAGCTTCGGCCTGGCCCTGGCCGTGATCCTCGGCGTGATGGGGGTTTGGTTCCGCTCGCTGACCCTGCTCGCCGCCGCGCTGATTCCGAATCTCGTGCCGATCATCTGGCTGCTGGGGCTGATGGGCTGGCTCGGCATCGACCTGTCCACGGCCACCGCCATGGTCGCCTCGGTGGTGCTGGGCATCGCCGTCGACGGCACGATCCACTATCTGGCCCGCTACTGCCGGGAGAGCTCATGCGGCTGCCGCGCCAGCGCGATTCGCCAGACCACCCGGGGAACCGGGCGGGTGCTGGTCACGGCGTCGCTGGTCATCGCCCTCGGTTTCTGGGTCGGCGCGAGCGGCAGTTTTCGCCCGACCCTATATTTCTCGGTGTTGAGTGGGGCGACGATCCTCGGCGCTCTCCTTTGCGATCTTCTAATTCTTCCAGCATGCTTGATGCTGGTGCGGCCGGAGCCCCGGAGCTGACATGCGCCCTCTGAAACCCCTCGCGCTGATCCTGATCGCACTCCTGTGCGCGGCTCCCGCGGCCGCCGACAACATGTTCGACCCGAGCAACGGGACGATAGTCGAGCGGGCCACCGTGCCCCCGGGAGAGAAACGGGTTCAGGGGGAGGTGCGCCTGGTCGACCGTGACGGCCACCTGGTCGTGCAGACCGTGCTCTACTCCAAGGTGCTGAAGCGGATCCTCGGCCGCATCATCGAGAAGGAGCAGGCCAACTGGCCGGCCGCCCCCGACGGCTCGCTCGCCTATCGCAACTCGCTGGACGAAACGGTGACCATGGTGGTCGAGGCGCCCCGAGGCGTCGGCAACTCCCGCCAGCGGGGCGTGCTGATCGAGTTCTTCGTCTGGAACGAGAAGGGGTTCGTGGTGATCTCAGGTGCTTCGATCGACGAACGCTCCGACGAGTTCCTGCGGGTGCGGCGCCTGTCGGCCCCGACCAACACCCTGGAGCTCTCGGTCGACTACGTGCAGGAGAACATGGCGCTGATCCTCGCCGACTCCTTCGAGCTGTCGCGGGAAGCGGCCGGCGCGATGCTCGAGCGGCACCGGAGGAAGCCGTGAGAGTCGCCGCGGTCGGCTCCGCTCTCCCCCCGCACTACTACGATCAGGAAACCCTGCTCGGCGCCCTGCGCGAGGCCTGGGCCGAGCGTCATCACAACGTCGGACGGCTTGAAGCGCTGCACCGCAACGTGCTCGTCGGCGGCCGCCATCTGGCGCTTCCGATGGAAGCGTACGACGGCCTGACCGATTGGGGTGCGGCCAACGACGCCTGGATCCGCGTGGCCCAGGAGGTCGGGGAGCAGGCGGTGCGCGACGGCCTGAAGAAGGTCGGGCTGCCGCCGAGCCGCATCGACGCGCTGATTTTCGTCACCGTCACCGGCGTGGCGACCCCTTCGATCGACGCGCGGCTGTGCAACCGGATGGATCTGCGCAGCGACGTCAAGCGGATGCCGATCTTCGGCCTCGGCTGCGTCGCCGGCGCCGCCGGCATCGCCCGGGCGGCCGACTACGTGCGGGCCTACCCCGACCAGATCGCCGTGCTGCTCTCGGTGGAGCTCTGCTCGCTGACCCTCCAGCGGCAAGACCTCTCGATCCCCAACCTGATCGCCAGCGGCCTGTTCGGCGACGGCGCCGCCGCCGCGATCGTGGCCGGCTCCGAGGTCGACCTGCCCGGCCCGCAGATCGTCGCCACCCGCTCGGTGTTCTACCCGGACTCGGAGCGGGTGATGGGCTGGGACATCAGCGAGCGGGGCTTCGGCATCGTGCTCTCCGCCGACGTGCCCCAGGTCGCCGAGCGGCATCTGGGCCACGACGTGGACGCCTTCCTCGAGGACCAGGGGCTGAAACGGGAGGACATCGCCCACTGGATCTCCCATCCGGGCGGTCCCAAGGTGCTCGAGGCAATGCAGCGGGCCCTGGGCCTGGACGAGCAGGCCATGGCCGAGAGCTGGAAGACCCTGCGGGAGGTGGGCAACCTCTCCTCCACATCGGTCCTGCTGGTGCTCGAGGCGACGATGGAACAACATCGCCCCGACCCCGGTTCTTACGGACTGATGGTCGCCATGGGCCCGGGATTCTGCTCGGAACTGGTGCTGCTGCGATTCTGACGCGGCCGCCCAGGCAAACCTTGGCCCCCTAGCGCCGCTGGTGCACAATGGAACGGCACCTGCGAAAGGGTATCCAGGGTCCGTGAACACACCTCTGCTCTATCTCGGATTGATCCTGCTGGTCGCGGCCGAGCGGTTGCTCGAGCTCTGGATCTCCAACCGTAATGCCCGGCGTCTGCTGCTCCGCGGCGCCGTGGAAGAAGGGGCCTCCCACTACCCGGCGATGGTCCTGGTCCACACCGCGTTCCTCTTCGCCTGCCCGTTGGAGGTGTTCCTGCTGGACCGGCCGTTTATCCCGGCTCTGGGGTACCCGGCGCTGGGAGTCGTGGTCGCGACCATGGGCCTGCGCTACTGGGTCATCGCCACCCTGGGCGAACGCTGGAACACCCGGGTGATCTGCCTGCCGGCCAAGCCGCTGGTGGTCGCCGGCCCGTTCCGCTTGATCAAGCATCCCAACTACGTCGCCGTGGTGTTCGAGCTGCTGGCCCTGCCCTTGGTTCACTCGGCCTGGATCACCGCCCTGGTGTTCGGCATCGCCAACGCCCTGGTGCTGCGTACCCGCATCAAGGTCGAAGATGCCGCGCTGGCCCGCCACTCCCGTTCGGGACTGGCCGCGGGAGCCTCCTGATGAGCGCCGGCGCGGAGAGCGGTGCCCTCGACCCGCGGATCCTGGCGGGCATCGAGAAGATCGCCCGGGAGCACCTACGCTACGAAGGGGAGATTCGCGGCGACGAACAACTGGTCGAGGTGCTGGAGCTGGACTCGCTGCGCAAGCTGACCCTGGTCGTCGAGGTCGAGAACCACTTCAAGATCTGTCTCGACGAGGGAAGCGAGGACGAGATCGTGACCACCCGTGATCTGGTGCACCTGATCGGGAGGAAACTTGGCCCAGACGCCGACCACGCTGATTGAGCTGCTCGACCGGGTCGCCGGCGAGGAAGAAACCGGCCTGCGCTTCGTCGACCGGCGCGAACGGGAGCGTTTCTGCTCCTGGCGGGAGATTCACGGCCGGGCGGTGACCGTCGCCGGCGGCCTGCAGCGGTTGGGCATCGTTCCCGGAGACCGGGTCGCGCTGGTCTATCCCACCGGCCCCGAGTTCTTCGACGCCTTCTTCGGCACGCTACTGGCCGGAGCGGTGCCGGTCCCGCTCTACCCTCCGGTCCGGCTGGGCCGCCTCGAGGAGTACCACCGGCAGACCGCCGGCATGCTGCGGGCCGCGGGGGCGCGTCTCGTGCTCGCCGACAACCGGGTGCGCCGCATTCTGGGCAGCACCGTCGAGCGCTCGCGGCCGGAGTTCGGTTGCCGCGCCCTGGACGCGATCGAGCCGGGAACGTTCCGTCCAGTCGCCGTCGACCCCGAGCATCTGGGCCTGGTGCAGTTCTCGTCGGGCACCACCGTCGACCCCAAGCCGGTGGCGCTTAGCCATCGGGCCTTCGTGACCCAGGCGGCGTTGATCAACAGCTTCTGGCCCGAGAACGACGGCGTGCACCACACCGGGGTCAGTTGGCTGCCGCTCTACCACGACATGGGTCTGATCGGCTGCGTCGGTCCGGCGCTGGAACGCCCCGGCGTGCTGACCCTGCTGCCTCCCGAGGCATTCATCGCCCGGCCGGCGCTGTGGCTGCGGGCGATCTCCCGCCATCGCGGAACGATCTCCCCCGCCCCCAACTTCGCCTACGCGCTGTGCGTCGACCGGGTGCGGGACGAGGACCTCGAAGGGGTCGACCTCAGTTGCTGGCGGGTGGCGCTCAACGGCGCCGAGACCGTCGTCCCCGGCGTGATGCGCGCCTTCGCCGAGCGCTTCGGCCCCTACGGCTTCCGCGAGTCGGCGATGACGCCGGTCTACGGCATGTCGGAAGCGGCGCTGGCGGTGGCCTTCAGCGATCTCGAAACCCCGCCCTCGGTCGCCCGCTTCGACCGGGAGGCGCTCTGCCGGCGACAGGCCCGCCCCGACGACGCCGGCCGGGAGATCACCGCCGTCGGCCGCCCCCTGCCCGGCTTCGAACTGCGGATCGAAGACGAGCATGGCGCCCGGCTCGAGCCG
>CAZBZH010000328.1:0-5508 GCA_964496265.1 uncultured Acidobacteriota bacterium
CTCGAAGGGATCCGCGGCGAAGTCGGTGACCCACTGGCGGAGGCCCAGGGGTTCCCGCTCGGTCCAGTTGGTGCCGCCGTCGCCGCTGGACCAGACCAGGCCGTTGTCGGTGCCGGCCCACAACACGTCGGGGTCCACCGGCGAGACGCCGATGGCGGTGATCGTCTCGCGGATCAGGTTCTGGGTGTGAGCCTCGCCGCCGTGATCGTCGCTACCGCCGCCGCCGAAGTCCGGCCCGCAATGATCGGTCGGGCAGATGGTCAGGTCAGGGCTGATCGCCGTCCAGTTCTGGGCGCGGTCGGTCGAGCGGTAGACCCGCTGGTAGCCGGTGTAGAGGGTCGACGGCACCGTCGGGTCGAGCACGATCGGCGTGACCCAGTTGGCCCGTTCGCTGCCGTCGATGCCGTTCTGCGCCGAGACGAAGCTGTCGCCGCCGTCCACCGAGCGGTTGATGTTGCCGAACTGAGACTCCGCATAGACGAAGTTGGAGTCGGTGGGATCGACCTCGGTCTCCATGCCGTCGCCGCCGAGCACGTTGGTCCAGTCGTTCAGCCCGCCGGTGGTGGTGCGGTTGGTGCCGTTGTCCTGGGCGCCGCCGAAGCGTCGGTTCGGATCGAGGGTGTCGATGCCGATGTCGTAGAACTGGGTGATCTGCAGGGTCGTCGACTGGGTCCAGTTCGTGCCGTTGTTGAAGCTCGAGTAGAAGCCGCCGTCGTTACCCGAGTAGAGCCTGCCGGCGCCGTCCACCTGCAGGGCGTGGTGGTCGACATGCACCGAGCCGGCGAAGGTGTTGAAGTTGTTGCCGCCGTTGGTCGAGCGCCACATCTGCTGGTCGAGCACGTAGACCACGTCGGGGTTCAGCGGGTCGACCCGGATCTTGCCGAAGTAGTAGGAGAAGCCGCTGGAGGCGATCTCGATGATGAAGTTGTTGACCTTGGTCCAGTTGTCCCCCGAGTCGGTGGACTTGTAGATGCCCCGGATACGGCCGTTGGAGCCGATCACGTTGGCGTAGACGATCTGGGGGCTGGACGGCGCGATGGCCAGGCCGATGCGGCCGACGTCGGCATCCGACGGCAGTCCGCCCGCCAGCCGGGTCCAGCTGTCTCCGCCGTCCAACGAGCGATAGACCCCGCACTCGATGCCGTTGACCGTCCAGTTGGCCCCCTCGCTGATGCGCTGCCAGACCGCGGCGAAGATCCGGTTGGGGTTGGACGGGTCAATCTGCACGTCGATGGCGCCGGTGTCGTCGGCGATGAACAGCACCTGGGACCAGTTCAGGCCGCCGTCGGTGGAGCGGTAGACGCCACGATTGTTGTCCCGGTT
Source organism: uncultured Acidobacteriota bacterium (assembly GCA_964496265.1). Taxonomy (GTDB): domain Bacteria; phylum Acidobacteriota; class Polarisedimenticolia; order Polarisedimenticolales; family Polarisedimenticolaceae; genus Mor1. The sequence goes on from CAZBZH010000328.1 coordinate 1,324, forward strand.
GAATACGTCGCCGCCCGCCGCGACGAACAGCACGTCGGGATCGGTCGGGTCGATGGCGATGCGCTGCATCCGCCGGGTCTCGGCCAGGCCCAGGTGGGTCCAGGTGTCGCCGCCGTCCTCGGACTTGTAGATCCCGTCGCCGTCGTAGGAATAACCGCCGCCGTTGTCCTCGCCGGTGCCGACGTAGAGCACGTTGGATTGGGTCGGGTGGGTCACGATGGCGCCGATCGACAGGGTCGATTGATCGTCGAACACCGGGGTCCAGTTGACTCCCGAGTCCTCGGAGCGCCAGACGCCGGCGTCGGCGGTGCCGATCCAGATGCGCGAGGAGACGTTGGGGTCGACCCCCATGGCGGTTACCCGGCCGCCGACGTTCTCGGGGCCTTCGGGGATCCAGGTGCCGGCGGCCCCGGTCTGGCCCGCCTTGCTCATCGCCGCCAGGGCGTTGCGCCGGGCGCCGACGGGGATGACTCCCGACGAACTCAGCCGCTGCTGCATGAACCAGTTGCTCGGCCGGCGTTCGGTCTTCTCCCGCTCAGCGCCTTCCCGCTCTGCCGGGTTGCCGGCAGCCGGGGCGGCCGGGATCGCGCTGTCCGGGTTCGCCGGATCGCGGCGGGCGCTGCCGCAGGCGACGACGATGCCTGCCAGCGCGCAGATCAGCAGGCCGCGGAGTAGTCGCGCGCCCCGGTGTTGGAATGCTGTGGTTTCCCGAAATGCCCGAGCCCGATCCCGCTGATTCATGAGTGTCCCCCTGTTGGCCCCGGACACTAGATACCGGGAAACAGGGTGGGGGACAAGGGTTCTGCGTCAGACCGCCCGGGTACGCACCTTGATCTCGTTGTGCAGCGTGCGGTGCACCGGGCAGCGGTCGGCGATCTCCATCAGTCGTTCCCGTTGTTCGGCGTCCAGCTCGCCGGTGATCTCGATCTCGCGCTCGATCTCGTCGACCAGCCCGGTCTCGCTCTCGCAGTCGGCGCAGTCCTTGGCGTGCACCCGGCGGTGGCGCAGGGTGACCCCGACCCCCTCGAGAGGCCATTTCTTCCGGTCGGCGTACATGCGCAGGGTCATCGAGGTGCAGGCGCCCAGGGAGGCGAGCAGCAGGTCGTAGGGGCCGGGGCCGCGATCTTCGCCGCCGACCCGCTCCGGCTCGTCGGCGATCATGCGGTGTTTGCCGGCCCGGACCTCCTGGACGAAGCCGCGTCCGCCACGGACCGAGACCGTGCCTTCCTCGAGAGCCACGTCGCTGCCGTCGTCCGCCGGCAAATAGCGGCCGGCCCAGGAAGCCAGCACCTCGGCGGCGTAGCGTGCGTCCTTCTCGTCGCGGAGCAGCAGATGGTCGGCGTCGTCGAGGGAGACGAAGCTCTTGGGATGCCGCGCCGCGCCGTAGATGCGGCCGGCGTGTTCGATGCCGACGGTCTCGTCCACCGGCGAGTGCATGACCAGCAGCGCCCGGCCGAGTTTGGCGATGCTGTCTTCGAGGGTGTGCTCCCGCAAGTCCTCGAGGAACTGGCGTTTGACCGTGAACGGCCGCCCGCCCAGGCGCACCTCGGCCTCCTCGGCGTGCTCCAGCTCCGGATGATCGGCCAGCAGGTTGCCGACCAGATGTTTGGTGTCGCTGGGTGCGCCGATGGTCGCCACCGCCCTTGATTCGGGGATGCGTTCGGCGCCGGCCAGTACGGCGGCGCCGCCCAGGCTGTGGCCGATCAAGAGGCTGGGCGCCGCGAGTTCCCGGCGCATGAAGTCGGCGGCGGCGACCAGGTCGTCCAGGTTGGAACTGAAGTTGGTGTCGGCGAAGTCGCCGTCGCTTTCACCGAGCCCAGTGAAGTCGAAGCGCAACACCCCGAAGCCCCGCTCGGTCAGGGCGCGGGTGATGCGTCCGACCGCCTTGAGGTCCTTGGAGCAGGAGAAGCAGTGGGCGAACAGCGCCCAGGCTCGGGGGGAGCCCGCGGGGCGTTCGACCCGGGCGGCCAACTGGCCGCCCAGGGCGCCGGGAAAACGGACTTTCTCGCTGGATCGGGGTGTCACGGTCGGGCCTCCTTGCGCTTGGTCGCAGCCCGTCCATGAACCGTCTGGCCCGCCGAACTATTCCCGGCGGCCGGGGCTACCCGCAGACGATAGCCCAGGCCGCAGGCACCGCGATCAGGGGTCGTCGTTGAGGCGGGAGGAGGCCGCGGCCATCTGACCGGCCATCAGGCCGTTCATGTTCTTGACCGCGTCGGCCCAGAGGTAACCGTCCGCCCACAGGTAGGCGTCGGCCCACAGATAGGCGTCGGCCCAGAGGTACGCGTCCGCCCAGAGATAGGCGTCGGCCCAGAGGTAGGCGTCGGCCCACAGGTAGCCGTCGGCCTCGACGAAGCTGTCCGCCCACAGGTAGGCGTCGGCCCAGAGGTAGGCCGCGGACCACTGCTGATTGCCCCACAGCGCCGCGGTGTCCTCGATCAGGATCACGGCACCCTCGCCGGAACGATGCATGCGGGGCGAAGGGGACGCGGTGACGGTGCCGGTCTCGGCCAGCGCCGCCTGGACATCCATCACGCCGGCTCCGGCGTGGGTGATGTCGGCGTCGATCTTGCGCGCCGAGCGCATCAGGCGCGCCTTGACCGTGGCCGGGTTGAGGGTCGGCTCCTCGGTCAGCATCAGGGCGACGGCGCCGGAGACCATGGCGGCGGCCATGCTCGTTCCCGACAGCTCGAGGTAATCGTCGGTGCATTCCTTGGCGCCGCAGGACACCACCCGGTCACTCAGCAGGCGCTTGAGCCCGGCTTCCTCGGACATCGGGGCGATCACCCGGTTGCCGGGAGCCAGCAGGTCCGGCTTGAGATAGTGGTCGATCAGCGTCGGGCCCTTGGAGGAGAAGCTCGAGGGGTAGTCGTCGCTGAAGTCCTGGCCGGTGCCCGAGTCGGTCAGCGAACCGACGGTGATCACCTTGGGGGAGTTGCCGGGGCTGGTGATCGTGAAGTTCCCGTCGCGGCCGTAGTTGCCCGCGGAGCAGACCACCACGAAGCCGGCGTCCCAAAGCGCCTCGACCGCCAGCACCAGCGGGTCGCTGGCGGCCGACTCCTCGATCGCCTTGCCCAGGGACATGTTGACCACGCGGATGCCGTGCTGGGCGCCGTTGACCAGCAGCCAGTCCAGGGCGGCGATGACGTCGGAGGTGTTGCCCCGGCCGTCATGGTCGAGCACCCGCAGCGAGTGGATCTTGGCGCCGGGCGCGATGCCCTGGTCGCCGCTCTCGCCCTGGTTCGCGCCGATCAGGCCGGCGACATGGGTGCCGTGGCCCCAGGGGTCGGTCTGTTCGGTCGGGTTGGAGCAGGAGTTGGCGGAGTGGGGGCTGCCCGCCGCGTAGTTCTGCTGCACTTCCTGGGCGGTCAGCGCCGCCGAGGAGACGGCGACCAGTTCATAGCGGCCGACCCAGTCCCGGGTCGTCGAGTCGCTCGAGGTGCTGAACTCGTTGCCCAGGGCGAAGTCGAAGCTCGGATCCCAGTTGCTGAAGTTGCCCTCGATCGTGGTGGAGTCGACCGCCACGCCGTCGAGGTAGAGCACGGCGTTGCCCTGGGCGTCCCGGGTGAAGACCACGTGCCGCAGGCTCGTTCCCACGGTGTTGCCGGCGCTCTCCAGGACCTTGTAGGTGCCGTTGGAGCCGTTGCTGGTGGTGCGCAGCCGGGCGTGGAACTCGGTTCCGTCCTGGCCCAGGGTGAAGTTCCGGTTACCGCTGTTGAGCGACAGGGTCACGATGCGGGCCGGGCCGCCCTGGTTGGCATCGCCGGCGACGATCCAGGCCTCGACGGTGAGTTCATCGCTGGCCTGGCTGGCGCTGAAGATCTTGTTCTGGTTGGTGCCGTTGGAGACCCGGTTGGCGGCGGACAACACCAGGCCGTTGCCCTTGATCAGGGCGGCGCCGGAGTCCTCGATGGTCAGGTCCAGCGGGTTGCCGACGCCGGAGACGTCGCGAATCACGGTGTCGCCGACGTCGTCGAAGCGGTACAGCGCCTGGAGCCCTCGTTCGACCCGCTGGGATTCCTCACCGCAGACCATGTACTTGGGAATGAAGTCCAGCCGCTGGGAGACGTTGAGGTCCGGGTGGCTGCCGACACCCGAGTCGAGAACGGCGATGCCCAGCGTCGAGGAGGCGGTGACCGCCTGGGGGCTGCCGGGCGTGGCCAGGTTGGCGGTCATCCGCGCCGA
>CAZBZH010000329.1:0-5473 GCA_964496265.1 uncultured Acidobacteriota bacterium
CCCGCTCCCAGCTGCAGCGCGTCGGCGGTCAGATCGCCATCGTCGTCGAAGATCGTCGAGACCAGCGACTGGGCGTCGACCCGGCGTTCACAGTCCGCCGTCGAGGGGGCGCAACCGGGCAGGAACCCGGACTCGTCCCGGCCCTGAAGGGCGAGCAGGCTCGCGCCGTCGGCGGCGACCTGCATCTGTCCCCGGCTCCAGCTCATCAGCGCCAGATCGACGGTGAGCGCGGCCACCGCCATCAGGGCGAACATGAACAGGGCGACCTGCACCAGGGTCGCTCCCCGCTGGGCCTCGCCACGACTCATCGATCGGGTCCGGATCGCGGCACCGCCCGGAAGCCGCGCTCGGCGCCGCGAATGGTCTCCACGACCGACATGCCCCCGGGTCCGATTCCCGGATGCCCCGTGCCCTTGCCCTGAACGCCCGAAGGATCCTCGACAGGCTCCTCGGAGTTCCCGGAACGGGGTACACAGGTCAGCTCCGCCTTGACCGCCAGGGCCTGGGTCACGGCGAAGACCTCCTGGGGCGCCACCGCGATCACGATCTCCTGGATCGGACGGGACTGGTTGATCGCGCCACGGGTCAGGGTCTGACTGAAGACCGGCGCCGCACGGGTCCCGATCGGCGAGACCACGTAGCCGTTCTGCACGATCAGCTGCACCGAGGCGCTCATGCCCGAGGCGGAGAGCCCGCCCTGGCCGCCGAGCACACCGGTCATGTCGATCTCACCGCCGACGCTGCGGTTGAGGGGCACGGTGGAAACCAGATCGAAACGATCCCCCGCGCGTAGACCGAACAGCCCGTCGACCCGCTCGGCGGGCAGGCGAATCGCCCGCATCCCCGGCGGGATACCGGCGACCAGGCCTTCCCGGGTGCCCGGAGGCAGGAAATCGTTCTCGGTGAAGGCGTAGCCCGAGGCCTTGTCCCGGGCCAGGACCCTGCCGAGAATCTCGGAGGTGGTCATGATGCCCTGGGAGCGAACATCCTCGGGATCCAGGTAGGCCACGCTCGGGTTGGTCGTGCCCGGAACGAACAGGTGCTCGCGCCGGATCTTCTCGAAGGCCCGCAGCGGCACGGAACTGAGGGGCACCACCACCTGGCCGGGCGGCGGGCCGGATGCCCGCCTCGGAGGTTCGGGCCAAAGGTCGAACAGGGCGACGACCAGCACCGCGACCAGCACCAGGCCGAGCAGCAGGGCCACCAACCAGATCCAGGCCCGGGAGGCCGGACTCCGTCGCGCACGAACTGCGCTCATCTGAAAACCTCCCGGCGAAATGCAGCCTGAGCCGCCAACAGCCGTCGATAAGGGCGAACATCCCGAACCAGCACTGCCTGCCGTCCGAGACCGTAGCGACCCGCGTAGGGGCCGTAGGCGTTATCCGGGTCCCGCAGCGACTGCCCCGCTTCAGGCAGATCCGGGGCCCCGTCTCCATCTGCGTCGAGAATCGTGACCCCACCTCCCGCGGTTTCATCGGCGGCCTCGATCGGGAACGCCAGATTCGGCTCAATCGGACCGGCGGCCAGACCCTGGCGATAGCCCGAGAGCGCGGCGGACTGGAAGGGGTAGTTGATACGCAGCACCGCCGTGCCCCGCAGCGGGCCGGCGGCAAGCATGCTGAAATTGCCGGAGCCCGGAACGGAGTTGTCCCGCACCTCTTCGAGCACCGGCACCCACTCGATGGTTTCAACCCCGTTGAGCTCGCGGGTGACCACCCGCGGGACGCCGACGGCCAGCCCCGACGGGGTCGAGGGGTCGATCAACAGCGCTCCCGGATAGCGCAACAGGTTGCGGGTGGTGCCGTCGACGTCGACGGACTCGTTGATCATCACCGGGCGCAGCAGTTGATTGACCAGCGGCAGGTTGGCCAGGAAGTTGTCCAGATCCGCCTGGGTCGCGAACGCGGCCCGGTCGATCACCAGCTGATCCGGATCGAAGACCCGCGCCCGCACCTCGGGCTGCTGCAGCGCCTGATCGAAGGTCATCCCTGCCGGCAGCGGAATGGTCGCCAGCTCCCGGGCACCGGCCCGGGCGGCTTCCTGGATGACCTGGGCGACGAAGACCACGCGGCCGATCTCGATGGTGGCCGCGATCATCAGGTAGAGCACCAGCGAGACGAGGGCGAACTCGACCAGCGCCGAGCCGCGCTGGCCCCGCCGTTTCGCTTCGTTACGGTCCGTGCCGAGCGGAGCGATCATGTTTCGAACCTCCAGACATACGCCAGGAGCCCCACCGCGATCGCCGGGACGTAGGCGAAGTCGTCTCGCTTGCGCGCCACGGCGACGAGAGCCAGGACGCCGCCGGCGAGGGCGATGTAGATCAGGAGGTTGAGAAAGCCCAGGGGGCCGACGCTCGCCGCGAGCGCACCGACCAGCTTGACGTCGCCACCGCCGAAGCCTGCGAACGCGTATAGCAGCGAGACGATGACCAATCCTAGGAGAAGACCGCTGCCCGCGGAGAGCCAGCCGATGGAACCGGTGGCGACGCGGGCGACGGCGATCAGGAGGGCGGCCACCCAGACCCAGTGGGGAACCTCACGGGTGCGCACATCGATCACTGCCGCTATCGAGACGACGACGAGCAGTGACCAGAAGGCCCACATTCCATTCCCCCGAAAACACAAAGAGGCGCCCCGGGCGAAGGCGCGGCTTGCGCCCGGGACGCTTCACCATCTTCGCCGGCCCGCAGTTTAGAGGGGCTGGGACCGGCGAGACGCCAGAGTCGTTTAGGGCTCGACGATCAGCGAGCTGATCTGACCATCGGCGAGGCCGAGGTTCGATCCGAGACGCTCGGTTTCCGAGTTCTCGAGGATTCCCGGCTCGGTCGCGTTGGTGATGTTCAGGGAGATGGTGTCCGGAGTCGCGGCGTCACCATCGGCGTCCTGCGGCAGGGTTTCGATGATCTTACCGCTCAGGATCGGAGCGTTGTCATCGGCGTGAGCACCCGGCAGCACCGCAGCGACGGTACCGACGAGGTCGTTGGTCTTGTGGCCCATGACGGCCACGGCGGCGGAGGCGATCAGCGCAACGCCGGCAACCAGCAGACCGTACTCAACAAGGGCGGCCCCCCGCTTGTCGCGGAGCATTCCACGGAAGAACTTCATTTCGAACTCCTATTCGTCGGCGAATGAGTCTCGATCAGGTCCCTGAGCCCACATGAGCACCGTGCCGGTGGGCTCGCACCCTTTCAGTGCCCACGGCCATCCGGAAGTTCCCGGCAAACCGCCAAAATCGGCGGCGACCTGAGGGAGCCCGGGCCCCGGCGACGTCGGGAAACCGCTGGCCCCGGCCCCAGGCCCGTCAAAATGCCGCACTTTCCGGGTCTGCCGGATCGTCGCTCTAGGCCTGTTTGACGCCGTGCCGTCCTCTGTCGGACACACTGCCACCCCCCGTCGGCGGGTGCCGAATCGGGAACCCCGATCTTGTGACGCCGGAAGGTCCGGAAACGGGCCAACTAGGAGTGAAACCTTTCCCTTTCAATCATTTACCTGGGGTTGAGGGGTTCGAGGCAGGCCGAAATTCCGGGCCTGCGATGTCCCCTGACTGAAACGATTCCCGTTAGGAAAGGACTAAGGCAGTGAGAGCCGAGGCGGCACCCACCTTGCAATTCGAGGGGGTCGATGCCAAGGAGACGGTCATGAAGAGACGGTTTCTGATCCTGAGTCTGGTCGCCATCGGAGCCCTGGCCGGCTACGCCGCCGCCACGGCGCTGCCCGGCCTGGACACCGAAGACAAGGACCCGACCCCCGCGACCATCACGGCCGCCGAGGTGCGGGTCGCGCCCCCGGTGGTCGAAGAGCCCCCGGTGGATCACCAGCTGATCCTGGACCTGGTGCGCCAGCACCGCCGGACCGCCAGCGACCACTGGCGCCAGGCCCTGGCCGATGCCGTCTACAGAGAGTCCCTGGAAGCGGGAGCCGACCCGCTGTTCGTCGCCGCCATCGTGGCCCGGGAGAGTTCCTTCCAGAGCCGGGTGGTCAGCCGCGCCGGCGCCGTGGGCCTGATGCAGATCCGCCCCTTCGTCGCCGAGGACGTGGCCCAGCGCAACGCCTACCCCTGGGAGGGAGACACCACCCTGCACTCCCCCGAGGACAACGTGCGCCTGGGGATCACCTACTATCAGGAGCTGATCGAGCGGTTCGACGGTGACGAGGCGATCGCGCTGACCGCCTACAACCGGGGGCCGTCGGTGGTGAGTCGTGAACTGCGCGGCGGGGAGTTCCAGGTCAACCGCTACTCGCGGGAGGTGATCGACCTCTACGAGCGCTTGCGCGCCGAGCGGGAATCCAAGGTCGACAACTCCTGAGCCGGGTCGCCGCTGACCGCCGGCTTGACCCGCACCGCCGAGACCTCGATCACGTTGTCCGGGTCGATGTAGCGCGCCTTTAGCCAGCGCACGCCGACCAGATCGAGCATGCCCCGCCACAGCCGATTGCCCACCCCGTACTTGGCCTCGCCGTAGCGCCGGGCGAAATGGTAGCGGCCCAGCAGCGCGCCGATAAAGTGCAGCATGGTGAAGTGCGGCCAGGCGCCGATGCCGCCGATAAAGCCGTAGAACAGGGCCACCGGCGCCCCCACTGCACCACCGCCGGCAGGAAGCGATGCAGACCGTTGAACGCCGGCAGGTCCCGCACGAAACGAGTGCGGAAAGCCTTGAGCGAGCAGCCGACGTCACACATGCCGTCGCCCAGGGCGACCCGGCGCACGGTGTTGGCGATCCGCGACGAGGCGCGGCGCACGAAGTTGTCGCGCCGATCGACGCGCACCCCGCAGGCCACGTCACACTTGTCCAGTTCGGCGATCAGGCGCGGGATGTCGGCGGGGTCGTTCTGCAGGTCGGCGTCGAGGGTCACGACGATATCGCCCCGGGCCCGCTGGAAGCCGGTAACGAAGGCCGCCGACTGCCCGGCGTTGCGGGCATGCTTGAGCACGCGGATCCGAGAATCTTCCCGGGCGTGCTGCTGCATGACCTCGAGGCTGCCGTCGGTGCTGCCGTCGTCGACCAGCAGCAGCTCGTAGTGCAGCGGGGTCTCGCCCATGGACTGGCGAATCTCACGGCACAACGGCTCGAGGCTCTCCACCTCGTTATACACGGGAACGACGATCGAAACGTCGGTATCGGCCACGCGACTCCCCTCTCTCGAACCGCCGGAATTATGACCCAGGGTCGCCGTCGACGAAAGGGGCAAGCCCCTCGAGGTGCTCCAGGTAGGGTGAGAAATCCTGCGGAAGCGCCGCCCGCACCTCGAGGGCGGCCTCGGGCTCGGTGGGATGGGGCAGGCGCAGCCGGGCGCAGTGCAGCAAATGCCGGGAGGGCCCCTGCTCCCGCTCCCGGGGGTCGCCCTTGCCCTCGACCATATCGAGGAAGCCCCGGGGGTCCCGGCCGTAGAGGATGTCGCCGAGGATCGGGTGCCCGATGGCGTCCAGGTGCACCCGGAGCTGATGGCGCCGGCCCTGGCGGGGAAACAGCCGA
>CAZBZH010000330.1:0-1121 GCA_964496265.1 uncultured Acidobacteriota bacterium
CGAGCAAACGCGTGACCATGCTCGGCCGCCACACCGATACCATCGCCAAACGGCGGTCCACCGACGGACGCGGCCTCAACCGCCAGCTTCACGGCGATCTCGACTGGATCGTGATGAAGGCGATGGAGAAGGATCCGGCCCGGCGCTACGCCACGGTCAACGCCCTGGCCAACGACCTGCAGGCCTACCTGGACGACGAGATCGTGACCGCCCGGCCGCCGAGCACCGCCTACCGGGTCTCCAAGTTCGTGCGGCGCAACCGGCTGACGGTGGCGTTTTCCGGCGCGTTGATCCTGGCGATGATCGCCGGCATGGTCGGCACCGGCGTCGGTCTGGTGCGCTCTCAGCGAGAAGCGGGCAAGGCCCAGGCGGTCAACCGCTTCCTCGAAAACATGCTGATCGCGGTCAACCCGGCCCAGGCCCGCGGACGGGACGTGACGGTGCGGGATGTACTGGACGAGTCCTCCCAGAGCGTCGGCGATTCCTTCGGCGATCAGCCCGAGGTCGAGGCTTCGCTGCGCCACACCATCGGCAAGACCTATCAGCGGCTCGGATTCTACGTCGAGGCCGAGCCCCATTTCCTGCGCTCCATCGAACTCAAGACCGAGCTCTACGGCAAGAACGACCAGCGCACCCTGGATTCGTTGAACCAGCTGGCGATCAACTACTTCCGCCAGCGCCGCTCGGAAGCCGAGGAACTGTTCCGCACGGTGACCGAGGTCTCGACGGCGGTTCGCGGCGCCGAGGATCCGGCGACTCTGACCGGCATGAACAACCTGGCGGCGGTCTACCTGCAGTCCCAGCGGTTCGAGGAGGCCGAACCGTTGCTGGTCCAGGTGCTGGACGGACGGCGCCGGGTGCTGGGAACGACCAACCCCCAGACCCTGGCGACCCAGAGCAACCTGGCCCACCTGTACAAGGACACCGAACGCCTTGAACAGGCCCAGACCCTGTTCGAGGAGGTGCGGCAGGCCCGGCTGGACGATCCGGACTTCGGCAACGACCATCCGCGCACGCTGATTTCGACCCTGAACCTGGCGGATGTCTATCGGCGCAACGGCCGCGTCGAGGACGCCGCGCCGCTCTACCGGGACACCCTGGAACAGATGCGCCGGATCCAG
>CAZBZH010000330.1:1131-5469 GCA_964496265.1 uncultured Acidobacteriota bacterium
TGAGGATCACCCCTACACCCTCGAAGCGTTGAACGGCCACGCCGAAATGCTGCTGCTCCTCGGCCGCCTCGACGAGGTTGAACCGCTGATCGCCGAGAACCTCGAACGTCGCTCCAGGCGCTACGGGGACGACGACGCCGAGACGCTGCGGGCGATGGACCTGATGGCCCGCTTCGAATCCACACGCGGAAACCACGAGATGGCGCTGGCGATCTACGGGCAGCTGCTGGAGCGAGGGGATGAGCTGCTCGGCGGCACGCATCCCTACACCCTCGACGCGCTGCGCGGGCAGGCCGAGAGCCTGCTTCAACTCGATCGGGCCGCCGAGGCAGAGCCCCTGGGCCTGGAACTCGGGAACCGGCTGGAGAACGCTGCGGCGGAGGGCGAAGCGATTCGGGCCAACGCCGCGCTGATGGCTCGGATCTACACCGCCCTGGACCGGGACGACGAAGCCCGGGAATGGCTACGGCGTTCCGAGGGAACGCCGTAGCCACCGTTCACGTGTTGTTCCACGAGCCGGGTCGATCCGCGCGTCAGGGAATGGGCCCGCCGGCAGCGGCCGCTAGTTGCAGCCGCCGTTCCCCGGCTGGATCGTGCGCTTCCGTCCGGCCGAGTCCTCCCCGTAGCCACTCTGCACCCGGCCGTCGTCGGACTGCACAAGGAAGAAGAACACGCCGCCCGCCGGGGGAACCGCGCCGTCCTCGTTGCCCGCGGTGGTCGTATCGTCGGAACCGCCCTCGACACAGGTGACCGCGCCGAGATCGATCGTTCCGTCGACGGCGCGAAGGGACGCCAGGTCGCCGCGGATCACGTCGTAGTTCACGGCGCCCTGCTGCTCATCCCATTCGGCGGTGGTGTTCTGCCCGCTCATCTCGAGTGCGATCGAGGTGCACAGGCCGGGTCGGATCGAAACCGCGCCACCCAGTTCAAGGGTGTCGATCCCGACGTTGCCGCCGCAGGCATCGGTCGCCTCGACGGTCAGCACCGGGTCGATCAGCGAGGTCCAGCCGCAGGTCGCGGCGACCTGGCAGAGCAGCGCCTCGTCGAGCACCAGCGCCGGATCCTCCGGCGGTCCCTCGAGCAGGCCGTCGCCGTCGCCGAAGGTGAAGCCGTCGTAGAGCAGGCAACCGTTGAGCAGGATGCGCTCGTGGGCGATTCCACCGCTGGCGCCATCGTCGTCGTTCGCCTCGAACACCAGGTCCAGGGGCAGGTCGTCGGGGATCACCGTGGTGCCCGGAGGATCGGCGATGGTCACCTGAGGCGCCACCGTGTCGATGGTGAAGCCGACCGAGTCGACGGCGGCGTTTCCTGCCCCGTCGGTGGCGGTCACGGTAACCGCGTGGTCGCCGTGAGCCGCGTAGTCCGGCCCCTGGTCGGCCTCGCAGGGGCCGACGCAGCTGTACTGGATCGTGACCTCGGTGGAGCAGGTATCGGCGAAGTCGTCGAGCACGGTCACCGGCGTCTGCCCCGGTCCGAAGCACTCCCCTTCGCCGGGGCTGACGATGCCGCCAAGCGGCGCTTCGCTGTCGCCCACGGTAACGACGACGACGTCTTCATCGAAGGCGTCGAAGGCATCGGTGACTCGCAGCACGATGGTGTGCTCCCCGAAGGACAGCACCACGTCGGCAACGGCACCGCTGGCGATGGAGATGCCGTTCTCGAACCACTCGTAGCTCACGATGTTGCCGTCGGGGTCGGAGCTGCGGGTGCCGTCGAGTCGCACGGTACCCTCGCCGGCCTCACACTCGGCGAACAGCAGCGTGGCCGACGCGTCGGCCACCGGCGGCTGGTTCGGCACCTGGTTGGCCACATCGCTACCGTCGGTGACGATCGAGACGGTGCCGTCATCCTCCTGCTTGCCCGGCGAACCGACCACCGCGTCCTTCTGACCGTCGCCGTCGACGTCCCCGGTAGGAGCCGCCGACGAGCCCGCTTCCTCGGAAGCGGCGGTGCCGGTCAGGCCGCGGCCGGGCTGGCTGTCGCCGAGATCGCAGACCTCGATGATGCCCGAGAAGAAAGCCCCGTCGGTCTCGCCGCCACCGCCGAAACGGCCCTCGGCGATGTAGAGGATGCCCGCGTCCATCAGCGACGCCTCGGGGTCGAAGAAGGGCGCGCCCAGGGCCAGATCGTCGGCAGCGTTCTGGGTGAAGTCCCCCAGGCCGGAAACCGCGTAGCCGAGCTGGTCCCCGTCGGTGGTCCCGACGAACCAGACCCCCTCGAGCAGCGGGCCGTCTCCGGCTCCCTGGATTCCGCCGCCGAGGTCGCAGACCTCGATGATGCCGCCGGCAAGCTGCGCGGCGGCGACGGCGACGATCCCGGCATCCAGCCGGTCCGCGTCGGCGGAGTCGATGATGTCGTAGAGCGGCGCGCCGATCAGCAGGTCGGTCTCGCCATTGAATAGGTGGTCCCGACCACCGGCGATGGAGAAGCCCAGTTGGGCCCCGGCCTGGTCGCCGAGGATCTGCACTCCCTCCACCTCGGTGATGCCGCCACCGGGCTGACCGAGGTCGCAGACCTCGATGATGCCCGAGAGGGAGAATCCACCGGCCGCGCCGTAGGCAATCCCGGCGTTCTGCAGCTCCTGGTCCACGGGGCCGAGGGTCGGATCCGCCAGCGGCGCGCCCATGGCCAGGTCGTCACCCATCGGCGCCACGACATCGCCGGGGAAGGCCACGCTGAAGCCCAGGGCGTCACCGGCGGCAGCACCCTGGTAGACCACGCCTTCGATCTGCCCCTCGCTTCCGTCGGCAACCTGACCGAGCGACACCGAGGAGGGAAGGGACTGGTTGAAGACCAGGTAGACCGCGCCGGCATCGGTGCGGGGTTCTTCGTCGGCGATGTCCGCACCCGGGGCCCCGATGGCGATCTCGACGCCGCCGTTGCTGCTGACCGCCGGCCCGGCCGCGACCGCGAAGCCGGCCTGGTCGCCCGGGGCAGCCCCCTCGAACACCACGCCGGGAATGTCGAGGCCCACCCGGGAGAGTTCGACGTAGTCCGGCCCTTCACCACCGGCCAGCACCGGATAGGTCTCGGTGTCGGCAGGGTCGAAGAAGATCAGGTAGACCTTGCCGTTCCCGCTGGCCGCCGGCGCTTGACCGGTACGGTCCACCTGTTCGGCGCCGATCAGCAGATCGGGAATCTCGTCGCCGTTGAAGTCGAAGTCACCGAAGACCGCGACCCCCGCCCGGTCATTGCCCGCCTCACCGACGAAGACAATGTCCGGCTGGATGCGCTCCTCGGCGACCGGGGAGCCGAGATAGATCGCGGCGGCACCGGTCTCGGCGGCAGAGTTGAACGGACCGCCTTCGAAGCCGGGAGCCCCGCTGATGAAATCGGCGAAGCCGTCGCCGTCGAGATCGCCGGCGCTCGAGACCGACGTGCCGATCCGTGCGTCGGAACCGATCGACACCACCTCCTCCGAAACGTTGGGTAGCGGCGTCGTGGCAAAGCAGGTGATCTCGAGAGTCAGGGTCCGCTCGGTGGTCGCCGGCGGATTGAAATCATCGGTGGCGGCGAACTCGAGCACGTAGGTGCCCTCATCACGAGGGTCGGTTTCCCACAACAGGTGCGCCGTGGCCACGTTGCCCGAGGTGGTCTCGATCTCGAGACCGGATTCGGCCGCGTTGTCGAGGTCTCGCACCATCACCGTCGTCGTCTGATCCCCTTCGGGACTGAGGAACGCCAGCTCCAGGTCGAGGGTCTCGTTGCAGGCAAGCTGCAGCGGCTCTTCTTCAGGGAACCCCTGGGGCAGCGGAGGAACGTTGTTGCCCGAGGCGTTGAAGCAGATCGCGTTGGCGCTTCCGGCGCCGCGACCGTCGAGGTAGTCGACGCCGTCGTTCACCCCGCCGGGTCCGTCGTAGCTGGTACCGGAACGGTCAAAGCGCCCGACGACGAAGTGGCGCTCCCCATCGCCGGCGTTGGCGCCCACGGTCGCGGCGGCACCGCCGAATCCACCGACGCCACCCGAGGCGTCGCCGGTGGTCCACTGCATGTCGTCGTAGCAGAAGCAGACGTTGTTGCCGAGGCCGAACTCCGGGTTGTTGCCGTCGGAGATCAGCACCTGAAAGGTGTTGACCTTGTCGTTGCGCCGCTTGAAGTAGCCGACGTTGTCCCAGGTCACCGCGAGGGTGTTCTCGCCGATCGGCTTGTACCAGACCGCCGAGGGCGGACGGGTCCCATCTCCCTCATCCCCCTCCTTGCCACCGCCCCCGGTGCGCGTATCCACGTCGGCCCAGAAGGGCGCCAGCACCGCGGGGCCGGCCAACGGGAAACCGGCCGGATCGAACCCCGAAAGCAACTCGCCGAAGGAGAGGTTTCCGTTGTTGTTGACGAACACCT
>CAZBZH010000331.1:0-5414 GCA_964496265.1 uncultured Acidobacteriota bacterium
ACGACGAGACGCGCAGTCTCGCCGTCACCGCTCTTCGCCGCGATCGTGTTCGTCGAGCGGGCGCAGCGGAAGATTCCGATTCAGTACGCCCGGCGGGTCGTCGGTCGCCGGACCTACGGCGGTCAGGCCACCTACATGCCGCTGCGGGTCAACACCGCCGGCGTCATCCCGGTCATCTTCGCCTCGTCGGTGCTGGCGATCCCGCAGACCTTCTCGGGCCTCGGCTTCGTCCAGAACAACGCCTGGCTGAACGAGATCGTGACGCAGCTCAGCTTCCAGGCGCCGCTGTACGCGATCCTCTACGGGGCGATGATCATTTTCTTCTGCTTCTTCTATGTGTCCATCATCTTCAACCCGATGGACCAGGCCGACAACATGAAGAAGTACGGCGGCTTCATCCCCGGCATTCGCCCGGGCAAGCGCACCGCCGAATACATCGACCAGATTCTGACTCGCCTTACTTTCGCCGGCTCGGTCTACCTGGGGCTGATCAGCATCCTGCCGATGTTCCTGATCAGCGGGTTCCGGGTCCAGCTGCTGCCGGGCGTGGGTCCGTTCCTCGATCGGATCCTGCCCGACTTCATCACCTCGGGCCTGGGCGTGAAGTTCTTCTTCGGCGGCACGTCGCTGCTGATCGTGGTCGGCGTGGCCATGGATACGGTCCAGCAGATCGAGTCCCAGCTGATCATGCGCCACTACGAGGGCTTCATGAAGGGCACCCGGATCAAGGGACGGCGGGGCTAGGCAGATGGCGGAACGACGCAACTCTGCTATCATGAGGACTTTACGCCCGTGAGGCTGGTTTTCATCGGCCCCCCGGGAGTGGGGAAGGGGACCCAGGCAGTTCGCCTGACCGAGTCGCTGCGCGTGCCGCACGTCTCCACCGGAGACATCCTGCGGCAGGGCATGCGCGAGGGCACCGCGGTGGGCCGCAAGGCCCGCGAGTTCGTCGACGCCGGCAAACTCGTCCCTGACGAGGTGATGGGCGACCTGATCGCCGAGCGGCTGGCCAAGCCCGATGCCCGCGACGGTTTCGTGCTCGACGGCTTTCCGCGTACGGTGGCCCAGATCTCGATCCTCGACGATGTCTTGGGGCGGTTGGGGGTTGTCCTCGACCGGGTCTTCGTGCTCGTGGCGCCGGAGCAGGAAATCGTGCGGCGCCTGGGTGGACGGCGTGTCTGCCCGCAGAACGGTGAGGTCTACCACGTCGAGAGCCACCCGCCGAAGTCGCCGGGTGTTTGCGACTCTTGCGGTACGGCGTTGATCCAGCGGCCCGACGATGCCGAAGAGGTGATTCGGGAGCGCCTCGGGGTTTACGCCGAACTGACCGAGCCGGTCGCCGCGGCCTACGCCGAGCGCGGCCTGCTGGTTGAAATCGACGGCACGGGAGATCCCGATGCCGTTTTCGGACGTTTGCAACAAGGACTGGAAGAAGTTTGAGCCTGGTACTTAAATCGTCTGCCGAGATCGACATCATGCAGCAGGCGAACCGCATCATCTGGGATGTCCTCGAAGAGGTCGAGCGCAAGCTCGAGCCCGGGATGTCCACGATGGACGTGGATCGCATGGCTGAGGACATGATCCGCTCGGCGGGGGCCAAGGCGGCCTTCAAGGGTTACCCGCATCCGGGGGACGGCAGTCCCTTCCCCGGAACGGTGTGCGTCTCGCTCAACGACGAGATCGTCCACGGGGTGCCCTCGAAGAAGACCGTGCTGAGCGAGGGGGACATCCTCTCGGTCGATTGCGGTGTCGTCTACAAGGGCTACTACGGCGATTCGGCTCGGACCTTCCCCATCGGCGAGATCTCCGAGGAGAGCCGCCGACTGCTCGACGTGACCCGGGAATCCCTGAAGAAGGGAATTGCCCAGGCCAAGGTCGGCAACCGGGTGTCGGATATCGGCCACGCGGTGCAGACCCACGTCGAAGGGCACGGCTTTTCGGTCGTGCGTGAGTTCGTCGGGCACGGGATCGGAGCGCGGCTCCACGAAGATCCCCAGGTGCCCAACTTCGGAGCTCCCGGCCGCCGCGAGCGGCTCCAGGCCGGGATGGTGTTGGCCATCGAGCCGATGGTCAACGCGGGCAGCCCCGATGTGCTCCTGAGCGCGTCGGATGGCTGGACCGCCCGAACGCGGGACGGAAGTCGTTCCGCTCATTTCGAGATGTGTGTTGCCGTTACCGAGGATGGTCCGCGAATTCTGGGCCAGCTTTCGGGCAGCAACGGAGGATAGAGAACGTATGGCGAAAGAAGAGGCCATTCAGGTCGAGGCTACGGTGGTCGAGCCGCTGCCCAATGCGATGTTCCGGGTGGAGCTCGAAAACGAACACCGGGTCCTGGCCCATATCTCCGGCAAGATGCGGAAGCATTTCATCCGTATCCTGCCCGGCGACAAGGTGCTGGTCGAACTCTCTCCGTACGATCTGACTCGCGGTCGTATCGTGTACCGCTACAAGTAGTTCAGGGGACGTGGCATGAAGGTCCGGGCATCCGTCAAGAAAATGTGTGATAAGTGCAAGGTCATCCGGCGCAAGGGGATCGTGCGCGTCATCTGCGAGAACCCGAAGCACAAGCAGCGTCAGGGGTAAGCACCCCGAAACCAAGGGAAGCCGGCTGCGGCCGGCGGAGGGATGAGTCGTGGCTCGAATTTCCGGTGTGGATTTGCCGCCCAACAAGCGGGTGGAGATCGGACTGACCTACATCTTCGGTATCGGGCGTGCCCGTGCGGTCGACATCCTGGAGAAGGCCAAGGTCGATCGGGCCATCCGCGTCCGGGACATGTCCGACGACGAGGTGCTGCGCGTTACCCGGGTGATCAACCAGGAGGGGCGGGTCGAAGGTGACCTGCGCAAGGCGATCGCCCTGGACATCAAGCGCCTGATCGAGAACGGCTCGTACCGCGGTATGCGGCACCGCCGCAACCTGCCGTGCCGCGGACAGCGCACGAACACCAACGCGCGCACCCGCCGTGGTCCTCGCCGGGCAATCGCGGGCAAGAAGAAAGCGACACGCTAAGGAGCTCTGGGAACCATGGCAAAGGCGCAGAAAGGGGCCAAGAAACCGGCCCGCCGTGAACGCAAGAACATCCCCCACGGGGTGGCTCACGTTCACGCCACGTTCAACAACACCATCGTGACCATCTCGGATCCGACCGGGGACACCATTTGCTGGGCGTCCGCCGGCGGTCAGGGATTCAAGGGTTCGCGTAAGGGTACGCCCTTTGCCGCCCAGACCGCGGCCCAGGTGGCCGGCCGCGCCGCTCGCGAGAACGGAGTGCGCTCCGTCGACGTGCGGGTCAAGGGCCCCGGCGGCGGCCGCGAGTCGGCGGTTCGCGCGCTAAAGGCCTGCGGTATCGATGTGAAGTCGATCCGCGACGTCACCCCCATTCCGCATAACGGTTGCCGTCCGCCCAAGCGGCGGCGCGTCTGATTGAACGCAGGAGACTCGGAGCATGGCTAGACACGCAGGGGCCGTATGCAGGCTCTGTCGTCGCGAAGGCATGAAGCTGTTCCTCAAGGGGGACCGTTGCTTCAAGGAAAAGTGCGCGTTCGAGCGTCGCGGGTATGCGCCCGGTCAGCACGGACGCCGCCGCCAGAAGATTCAGGGCTACGGCATCCAGCTTCGTGAGAAGCAGAAGGTCAAGCGGATGTACGGCGTGTTCGAGCGCCAGTTCCGCAACTACTTTGCCAAGGCCGCGTCGAGCAAGGGCATCACGGGTGAGAACCTCCTCCGTCTGCTCGAGCTGCGCATGGATAACGTGGTCTACCGGCTGGGCTTCGCCTCTTCGCGGGCGATGGCGCGCCAGCTGGTGGCGCACGGCCACTTCCAGGTGAACGGCCGGCGGCTGGACATTCCGTCCGCCTCGCTCAAGCCCGGGACCGAGATCACCCTCACCGAGGCCAGCCGCAAGAACGAGGAGATCCAGGTCTGCCTCGACACGGCCCAGGGCCGGGGCATCCCCCCGTGGCTCGAGCTCGATCCGGCGGCCTTCAAGGGCACGGTCAAGGCGCTCCCCACCCGTGAGGACGTGACCATGCCGATCCAGGAACAGTTGATCGTCGAGCTTTACTCGAAGTAATCAGGAGGGTCTGGATGCTTTGGAAGGGTTTTCAGCGTCCCAAGCGGCTTGAAGTCGATCGCGACACGCTGACCGAAAGCTACGGCAAGTTCAGTGCGCAGCCGTTCGAGCGTGGTTTCGGAACCACGATCGGAAACGCGCTTCGCCGGATTCTGCTCTCGTCCCTCGAGGGAGCGGCGGTCACGGCGGTCAAGATCGATGGAGTGCTCCATGAGTTCTCCTCGGTTCCCGGTGTCGTCGAGGACACCACCGACATCATCCTGAATCTCAAGAAGGTGCCGCTGCGCATTCACAGCGATCACCCGGAGACCCTGACCCTCACCGCCGAGGGCCCGGGTACCGTGACTTCCGCCGACCTCACCGGAGGCCCCGGCATCGAAGTGCTCAACCGGGAGATCCCCCTGGCCACCCTGTCCGAAGAGGGCAAGCTGACCATGGAACTGCGGGTCAAGGGCGGCCGCGGCTACGTGACCGCCGACCGCAACTTCGACGAGGACCTGGGCATCGGGTACATCCCGATCGACTCGGTGCACTCGCCGGTGCGCAAGGCCAACTACACCGTCGAAGATGCCCGGCTGGGGCAGACCACCGACTACGACAAGCTGACCCTCGAGGTCTGGACCACCGGTGCGCTGGCTCCCCAGGACGCCATCGCCCAGGCGTCCAAGTTGCTCAAAGACCACATGGCGATCTTCATCAATTTCGAGGAGTCGCCGGAGGAAGAGCTGGACTTCCCGACCAGCGAGGACGAGCGCCTGCTCGAGACCCTCGGTCGTTCGGTCGACGAGCTGGAACTGTCGGTGCGGTCCTACAACTGCCTCAAGAACGCCGATATCAAGACCATCGGCGATCTGGTCACCCGGACCGAGGCCGAGATGCTGAAGACCAAGAACTTCGGCCGCAAGTCGCTCAACGAAATCAAGGACATTCTCGCCGAGATGGGGCTGTCGCTCGGAATGGACATCGACCCCAAGAAGCTGCGTGCGAGGTTCCCCTGAGCCTCGGGCTCCGGGGGTGATTCGACGGGGGCCGGGGGACCGGTACCGAGGGTAAACCGATGAGACACCGCGTACAGGGAAGAAAGCTCGGCAGAACCTCCGAGCACCGCAGGGCGCTGCTGCGCAACCTCTCGAACGAGTTGTTCGAGAAGGAGCGCATCTGCACGACCCTGCACAAGGCCAAGGAGCTGCGGCCCTTCGCCGAGAAACTGGTCACCATGGCCAAGCGGGAGACGCTTCACGCGCGTCGGCTGGTGCTGCGTGAAATCCACAACCGCGACACGGTGGCCAAGCTGTTCGACACCCTGTCCGCGCGCTACGCGCAGCGGCCCGGGGGCTACAC
>CAZBZH010000332.1:0-5397 GCA_964496265.1 uncultured Acidobacteriota bacterium
CCTTGAGCCGTTCCTCGATCGACGCCGGGTGCTCGCCCTGGACGATACCCAGCACCCCTTCGAGGCAAACGACCATGTTCGCGATCTCCTGGGCGCTGCGCAGCTTGAGCTTGTCGGCCAGCGGGTTGGCGATCAGGTTCTGCACGATGGCGCCGTAGAGGGTGGTCAGGATGCAGACCGCCATGGCGGGACCGATCGACTGCGGGTCGGACATGTTGGAGAGCATCTGCACCAGACCGATCAGCGTTCCGATCATGCCGAAGGCCGGAGCGGCGCCGCCCACGTTCTCGATCACCGTCTGCCCTTGCTTGTGGCGCTTGGTCGTGGCGCCGATGTCGGTCTCCATGATTCCGCGGATCTGAGCCGGCTCGAGGCCGTCGACACAGAGGTTGACCCCCTTGGCCAGGAACGGGTCGTCGATCTTGACCTTCTCCAGGGAGAGCAGGCTCTCCTTGCGCGCCTTGCGGGACATGTCGACCACCTGGGCGATGATCTCGGAAGGAGACTCCAGCTTGTGGGTGAAGGTCTTCTGCAGAATCTTGATCACGCCACCCAGCTCGTTGAGCGGGTTGCGGATGATCGTCGCCGCGATGGTGCCGCCGAGAACGATGATCATCGACATCGGGTCGATGAACAGCACCAGCGATCCTCCGAGCAGGATCGCGAACAGCAGCAGGCCCACACCCAAGACCAAGCCGATTACGGTTGCTAGATCCATATCTCCCTTCCCGGCCACGAGAGGGAAGCGGCATACACCCCGCTCCCGATGCTTCTATCGGCAGAAAAGGGTCGGGGTTTAGGGATTCAAGAGCGGCAAGATCCTGCCGATAACAATCCTGAATCCACGAGGTAGAGCTATGGACATCCGCATCGGAACCGCCGCGCCCACGGCCGCTACCGGGCAGGCGGAAAAACAGATTACCCGTGCCGGTGGGGTGGAGGCGCGACTGCTCGCGATCCGCATGCCCCGCCGCCAGACCGGTGGACCGCCGGGAAAGGTGGAAGAGCGCCGGGGGGCCAAGCGCCAGCCGGATCCGCCGGCCGGCAGGGTCCTGGTGATGATGGTGCCCGACGCGGGCACCCTGCCCCGGGGCATCGAGACCGGCGAGTACCGGGTTTTCCTGCGATTCGTGCGCCGCTAGGCGCCTGCGAGTCGCCGGAGAGCCCAGTCGCATCGCCGGGGACCTCGCCCGCTACTCGGGCTTGTTCTTGCGGCCGGATCGATGCGATCGACCCTGGCGGCCGGGGCGCTGTTTGCGCGGAGGCACCGGCTTGCTGAGATCCGGCCCCGCCGACTCGTCCTCGACCGGCCCGCCCAGGGCCGCCTGGTTGGCCGCCGCGATCTCACGGAAGATCTCGTCCCGGTAGATCGAGACGTCGCTGGGCGCCTCGAAGCCCAGCCGGACCACGCCCTGGGACAACTCGACCACGGTAATGCGAATGGAGTTGCCGACGACGATGCTCTCGCCGGCCTTTCGAGTGAGGATCAACATCGGGGGACCTCCTGTCCCATGCTTCGCCGCTCCGCGGCGGGGTTAGTCGGCGGGCTCCACCTCGGGAGTCTTGACCACCATCGGGGCGCGCAGCGGGTAGCTGCGCGATTCGAGAATCACCTGCATAGCGCGCCGGTTCCGCGCATTGATCACCAGCGGCGCCCGCAGGTTGGCCATCGGGCCGCCGGGCTCCAGGGTGGCCACGGCCAGCAGCACCACCGGATCGTCGGTTTCCAGCTCGATCACCCGGGCAAAGCGTTTGCCCAGGGCAGGCTTGTACTCGGGGTCGAACAGCAGCGGATCGACCACCGGCAGGGCGAAGCCCTCGATGTCGAGGCACTTCAACACCCGGGCCACGTGTCCTTCCCGCTCGAGCAGCAGGAAGCGCTGGGCCCTGGGGACGCCGATGATCCCTTCACGAAACACGATCTCCTGGGCCGCGTTTTCCGCGGCCGACGGAGAGCTGACCTGAGGCTGGGTTGCGGTTTCCATCTTGAGCTATCCGATCACGTCGAACAGCGAGCGCCCGACGATCCGTTGGAGAGTGGCCGACAGTCCGGCCAGACGTGCTTCGGTCACCGAGAGGCCGGCAGCGACCTCCTCGATGTCGATGTCTTCCAGTTGGCTGATGCGTTCGGCGACCCGGACCAGTTCCGAATCGTGGCGTTCCAGCGCCACTTCGGAGCGGCGAATGCGGTTGCCCACGTCGGTGCGGTTGGTTCCGATGTGGCGGATCGCGTCCTCGAGTTGCGGCAACACCGCCGAGATACCGGCGGTATCGTTGGCGTCCAGCGCCACCGCCAGGTCTTCGAGCATCTGGAACATGTCACCGCCGGCACCCTGGAACAGCGCGTCGCCGGCCAGGGTGATCCCGACCTCCTCGTTGAAGTCGATCGCCGCCCGCACCTCTTCGCTGTTGCCCGCGTAGACGCCGGCGGTGTCGAAGGGGGTGGTTCCCGTCGCGGATCCGGAGAAGACGTAGCGGCCGCGTTGGAAGGTGTTGCCGAGGTTGAGCAGCGTGTCGCGCAAGTCGCGAATCTCGATGGCCCTGAGGCGGTTGGCCTCGTCGTCGGCCTGGGGGGCGGCGAAGCCGGTGTCCCGGGCATCGATCATCACGTCGAGCGCCTTGCCCAGGGTGGCGTCGATGCTGAGCAGGTCCGAACTGGCGCGCTCTGCCGAGGAGATCAGCCCCTGGAGCCGGGCGCCGAGGCCGCGGTTGGCCAACGCTTCCCGCGCGGCGGCGGGATCGTCGGAGGGCTTGCTGACCCGCTTGCCGGTGGCCAGCTGCCGCAGCAGCGTGTCCATGTCGGACCGCCGCGAGTTGAACTCGGTGACGAAGCGCTGGGTCAAGGATGCGTCGCTGACTCTCACGGGAAACTCCTGGACTCGGTCAGATCAGATTGACCGTGATGTCGGTGATCTCGTTGAGGATCGCGATGAACTGGCTGGCCGCCTCGTAGGCCCGTTGGTGCCGGGTCAGTTCGATCGCTTCTTCGTCGAGGGAGACGCCGGAAACCGCGTCACGCCGCGCCGTCAGGTCCGTAACCAGATCGCCCGAGACCGTCGATTCCACATCGGCCACGGTGATGTCGTTGCCCAGGTTGGCCTGGACCTGGGTGATGAAACTCGCCGCCGAGAGGTCGCCCAGGGCCGCCGAACTTTGATCCTGGAGCCGGGAGATCTCGATGGCGATATCGCCGTCGGCGCCTCCGGAAACCCGGGCCACCGCCAGCAAGTCCAGGTCGTTCTCCACGTCGGGGTTGACGGTCAACCCCTGCGCGGCGGATGTGGAGCTCGAGGGAATGGTGAACAGCGGGACGCCCGGATTACCGTCGACGTCGAAGGCGGAGGTGGTCAGGGCGTTGGTCCGGTCGGCGAGATCCTGAGCCAGGACATCCAGGTCCGCCTGCAGTCCCGGAATCGTCTCGTCACGCACGCTGAGCAAGCCGCCGAGCTTGCCGGCGCGATAGCCCGACGTCAGCGCTTGCTGGCTGGCCGACGAGGAGAACTGGTAGTTGCCCGAGGCATCCCGGGTCGAGACCAGCGGCAGAGCATCGTTGCCGGTCACCAGCGTCGGACCGCCGGGCAGGCTGTAGGTCAACTGGCCCGAGCCGCTCTCGACGGCGTTGCCGCCGGTCAGTTCGGTCAGTTCCTCGATCACCCGCTGGCGCACGTCCCGGGCCGGGGCGGCGGTCGAGCCGTCGCTCTCCTGGGTCGCGATCTCCAGATTCAACTTGCCCAGCTGGTCGGCCAGCAGGTTCACCCGGTCGACGGTGGCGCCGATGCTCTCGTTGATCGTGCGGCGCTGTCCCTCGAGTCGCTCGTAGGTGCCGCGAATGCGGTCGGCCAGCTGACTGGCCGCCTGCACCGCTCCCTCGCGCAGGGACGCCGAGTTGGCCTCGGTGGCCAGCTGGGTGAAGGCGTTGCTGAAGTTCGAGTAGCCGCCCAGGATGTCCTGGCTGCTCAGGTCGCCGAACAGGCTTTCCAGCTGACCGAGTTGCTGCAGCCGCTCCTCGCTGTAGCTGAACTGCCCGATCTCCCGTTCCAGGGCGCGCTGACCGAGGCGATCCTCGAGGCGCACCACCTGGCTGACCGAGACACCCTGGTCGAGATAGGCACCGTCGACCTTGATCGCCGGTCCGGGAGCGAAGTCGACCCGGCGCCGGGCGAACCCGGGGGTCGACGCGTTGGAGATGTTGTCGCCGGCGACCTGCAGGCCGAGCCGGGCGGCGTTGAGGGTACGGAGACCCAGGTCGTAGTATCCGAACAGGAAGCTCATACCCGCTCCCTCAGGTTGGTCGCGCCGAAATCGCCGTGGGCCGGACGGCCCGTCGGCAGGTAGCCGGTCCCGGCCTCGGCCGAGACCGCGTCGATCAGGGCGCGGCTCATGCGCACCAGTCGCTCCAGCAGTCCGCCGGCGATGGCGCCGGCGCGGACCGCCTGAATCGCGACCTGCTCCAGCTCGGCGCGGGCGCGCTCCAGGTTCTCGGGATCCTCGTCGGGGGCTTGCTCGGCGGCGCGATCCAGCCGGGCGTACTCCTCGGAGAGCACCTTGTATTCGACGGCCACGGTGCGCAGGCGCGCGGTGGCTTCCAGGATGGTTTCCTCGTCGCCGTCGAGCAGCGATGCGCGGACCGTGTCGGTCAGGGTCATCGCCTCGTGCAGGCGCTCACGGAACTCATCGAGCAGGTCCGCCCGGGGGGTACTCCCGGTGACCTCCAGGCGATGAGGATCAGATGTCGAGGCCACGTTCGAACTCCAGGACCTTCTGCGCCAGCTGGCGCGAATCGACCTTGTAGGTACCGTCGGCAAGGGATTTCTGGATCGCCTTGACCTTCTCGGCACGGACTTCGGGCAGGTCCTTGGCGGCACCGGTCAGGGTCGCGATCTGGCGGGCTTCCGCCGACAGCTCGACCTGGTCTCCGGGCCGGCCGGGTTGCCTGCCACCGGGCTCCGAGCGGACCTTGGAGGGGTTCTCCGTCGGCCGGTTCGAAGCGTTAATTCCGTCAATTCTGTCGATACCCATGGTCAATTCCCCCTTAGGGCCCTATGTTCACCAGATTTATCGGCAGCTGGCGCCAGGACTTGAGGCCTGATCGGCCCGGGGGCGGCTTCTGCGGGGTCCACGGGTTCGCCAAAACGGGCGGTTTCAAAGTGCAAATGGGGGCCGGTGCTGCGGCCGGTGCTTCCGACCTGGCCCAGATGGGCGCCCCGGGGAATCCGCTCTCCGGGGGACACCCCTATAGAAGAGAGATGGGCGTAGCGGGAGGTCCAGCCGTCGGCATGCTCGACGGTGACCTGCAGCCCGTAGCCCCGTATCTCGCCGGCCTCGATCACCCGGCCGGGGGCCACGCTGACCACCGGGGTGCCGGTCGGCGCCGGTAGATCGACTCCGGCGTGGAAC
>CAZBZH010000333.1:0-5385 GCA_964496265.1 uncultured Acidobacteriota bacterium
CTTACTCGTCTCTTTATCATCGGCCTGATCGCCGTGGCGCTGTTGGCGCCTCCGGCGTTGGCCCAGGGCGCGGGCAATATCCGCGTCTTCGGCAAGGTCATCTCGGCAAAGGACAAGGGTCCGCTGCCGGGTGTGACCATCGTGTTCGAGTCCGCTTCACTCCAGGGCGTGCGCAGCACGCTCTCCGGCAAGAACGGCGAGTACACCTCGCCTCCGCTGCCGGCAGGGGAATACGACATCACCTTCCGCATGGACGGCCACCAGCAGGTGACCCAGAAGGTGCGGCTCAGCGCCGGACAGACCCGTGAGGTCGACGCCACGCTGACCGAGTCCTACCAGGAGACCGTGGTCGTCACCGGAGAGGCCACCCAGGTCATCTCCGAGGGCACCCAGTCGGCCCAGACCATCACCTACGACACCCTGGAGCAGTTGCCGGTCAACCGCACGTTCCAGAACGCCGTGCTGCTGACCCCCGGTGCCCACAACACCGGCCCGCAGCGTGAAGGCGGCCGCCTGCGCAACCAGGACGACAGCATCTCGATCTCCGGCTCTCAGAGCTGGGACAACCTGCTGACCATGGATGGCGTCGTGCTCAACGAGAACATCCGGGGCCAGGCCTTCGATCTGTACATCGAGGATGCGATCCAGGAAACCACGACCCAGAACAGCGGCATCTCCGCCGAGTTCGGCCGCTTCACCGGCGGCGTCGTCACGGCGATCAGCCGCTCCGGCGGCAACGAGTTCAGCGGCAGTTTCCGGGTCAGCATGGACAACGAGGACTGGGCGGCGCGCACGGCGTTGACCGATACCCGCATCGACAGCCAGAACGAGACCTTCGAGGCGACCGTCGGCGGGCGCATCGTTCGCGACCGTCTGTGGTTCTTCTTCGCCGGCCGCAACCGCGACACCGAGGCCACCGCGCAAACGGCGCTGACCGGCATCGGCTTCGTCCAGCCCCGGGAGGAGGATCGCCTCCAGGGGAAGCTGACCGCCTCGCTGACTTCCAGCCACCAGGTCCAGCTCACGGGTATGGAGATCGACGATCTCCAGGGAAACTCGGCCCACGGCGGCCTGACCCAGTTCGCGCTGCTGCCCAACGACGGCACGCTGAACGATCGGGAAACGCCCCAGGAGCTGCTGAGCGCCCAGTACACCGGTATCCTCAGCACCAACTTCTTCCTGGAAGCCCAGTACACCGAACGCAACTTCACCTTCGTCGGCAGCGGCGGCCTGGACCAGGCGCTGGATACCGGTACGCCGGTGTTCGATCTGGCCAGCGGCGTGGTCTACAACGAGTCGCTGTTCTGCGGCTCCTGTGAAGACGAAGAGCGCAACAACGAGCAGTCCCGGATCAAGGGCTCCTACTTCCTCAACACCGAGAACTCGGGTAGTCACGACTTCACCTTCGGCTACGAGACCTTCACCGATATCACCAACTCGAACAACCACCAGTCGCCCAACGACCTGATGGTCTGGCAGCGCTCCCCCTCGACGGGACCCGGCGGCGGCTCGATCGCCGGCGCCACCAGCATCGACGAGGTGTTCCCGGACATCCAGCCGGGTCTGACCACCTTCGTCTGGCTGCCGATCATCAACCCGTCCCAGGGCACCGACTTCGGCACCGATTCGCTGTTCCTCAACGATCGCTGGCGGTTGAACGACAACTGGGCCTTCAACATCGGCCTGCGCTACGACGAGACCCAATCGGTCAACTCGCTGGGCCTGGAAGTGGCCAGCGGCGATGCCCTGAGCCCGCGCCTCGGCGTCGAGTACGAAATGGGGGCCGATAGCCCCTGGTCGTTCCACGCCAGCTACGCCCAGTACGTCGGCCTCGCCGGCAACTCGGTGTTCGACAACTCCTCCTCGGCCGGTAACGCCGCCCAGGTCGAGTTCAACTACACCGAGAACACCCCGATCACCAATCTGACCGCGCCCAACGTCATGCAGCCGATGCTGGACGCGGCCCTCGCCGGTTGTCCCGGATTGCCCAGTGATTTCTGGCTCGACGCCCAGAACATCTTCTTCATCCAGGACAACTGCCTGAACAACACCCGCAACGGTCAGAACGTGATCGCGGTGTTCGATATCCCCGGCTCGACCACCCAGATCGCTCCCGATCTGACCGCGGTCAACGCCGACGAGATCTCGATCGGCTTCAACTACCTGATTGGCCAGCGGGGTACCCTGCGCGTCGACTACGTCAACCGTCAGTTTGGCGACTTCTTCTTCGAGCGCCGCGACCTGACCACCATCGATCCCAACGCCGCCTTCGACCGTGGTGTGATCGAGAACAACGACGCGCTGCTCTCCCGCGAGTACGACGGCCTGCACACCTTCTTCAACATCGGCCTGCTGGAAGATCGTCGCCTGCGGCTCGGCGGGAACCTGACCTGGTCCCACGCTCGCGGTAACTTCGACGGCGAGACCTCGGGCTCCGGTCCGGTGACGCCGACGATCGGCGAGTACCCGGAACTCCAGGACATCGCCTGGAGCGCTCCCGAGGGCGATCTGCAGATCGACCAGCGGATCTCCGCCCGTGCCTGGGCGATCTACGACGTGATCCGCAGCCCCAGCCACAACCTGACGGTTTCGTGGCTGGAGAACTACTTCACCGGCCTGCCCTACGAGGCGATCGCCCAGGTCAACACCGCGGGCTTCGTCGCCAACCCGGGCTACAACACGCCGGACTTCACCCATCCGTACTTCTTCAGCGGACGCGGCGCCTTCCGCACCGACGACATCCATCGGTCGGATATCGCCATCAACTACTCGTATCTCTTCCGGGATTTCGAGTTCTTCGTCCAGCCCGAGTTGATCAACGTCTTCAAGGAAGAGGGCGTGGTCAACGTCGATACCACCGTCTCGGTCAACGGGGCGTTCAACCCGTTCACCGATACGCCGGTTCAGGGCACCGACTTCACCCTCGGCCCGAACTTCGGCCAGGCCCTCGAAGAGGGTGATCTGCAGGCTCCTCGCGAGTTCCAGATCTCCTTCGGCTTCCGGGCCAACTTCTAGTCACCTTCCCCGGGCGGCGTCTCCTCTTTTGGGGGGCGCCGCCCTTTTGCCGGGGGGGAGGCGGGGAGCGATTTCCCGGGGCGCGCCTACCGGCACCGCGGTGCAGCGTTCGCTGGGCTCGGTGGCCTGTGGAAGAGGGGAGCTTCGGGAGAGTCTGCATTCGTTTGCGGGCTGGGGCTGCACCAAGGCGCCGTACGGCGCGCCCCGGGAAATCGCTCCCCGGCTGCCGCCGGGGTTGCTCGGGGCTCTACACAAAAGACGGCGATGTGCCACTCGTGGGGGGCCTGGGTGCGCCGGGTCTCCCTGGGCCTCGGCTCCGATGGTGGGGTCGGGGCCCGTTTGGCTGGGGGCTCCCTTTGACGCCCAGGGTTCGGGGTGGTGCTGAACGGGGTTGCCGTTAGCGACGGAGGCTCAGGCTGGGGGCTGTGGGAGGGGAGCTACGTAGTAGAGCATGCCGAAGAAGTGACAGATGCTGCCGCCGAGGACGAACAGGTGCCAGATGGCGTGGTGGTAGCGCAGTCTGCGGGCGGTGTAGAAGGCGACGCCGAGGGTGTAGCTGACGCCGCCGAGGACCAGCCACAGCAGCAGGCCCGGGGGCAGGATCTCGAGGGCGGGGCGGACGGCGATCACGACCAGCCAGCCCATGGCGACGTAGGTCAGCACCGAGAGCTTCTTGAGCTTGCCGGCGAGAAAGACCTTGAGCACGATGCCGGTGACCGCCAGCCCCCAGATCAGCCCGAACAGGGTCCAGCCCCAGCCGCCCCGTAGAGGGCCCAGCACGACAGGCGTGTAGGTGCCGGCGATCAGCAGGTAGATCGCCGAGTGGTCCATGGTCTTGAAGAAGCGCTTGATCCGCGGGTTCTGAAAGCTGTGGTAGAGGGTTGACGCCAGGTACAGCAGGATCAGCGTCACCCCGTAGATGCTCATGCCGGTAACTCGCCAGCCGTCCCCCCGGCTGGCAGCCACCGAGACCAGGATCACCAGGGCGGCCGTGGCCAGGGCGGCGCCGATGCCGTGGGTCACGCTGTTGAGCCACTCCTCCCCCAGGGTCTGGCCGTTGGGGGTGGTGCGATGCCACCAGTGCTTGCGGGGTTCGGTCATGGCTTCATTGTGTCCGGGTTTTGCCCCGCCGTCGACTCCGGCAAGGTCTTGAGGTTGCGCGCGGTTTTGGCGTGTAGAATTTGCGGCATGAGTATCGACGAGATCGTTGCCGAAGCCCTGAAGTTGGAGCCGGAAGTTCGCGCGAGGATTGCGACAAGGCTCCTGGAGAGTGCCGAAGGCTTGTCGGGTGAGGAAAGCACTCGCCTGTGGGTGAAGGAAGCTCGCCGCCGGGCTGCCGATCTGGATGCCTCTCCGCAGTCTGGGCGTTCTGGTGATCAGGTATTCCGAGACGCTCGCGCCGGGCTCTGAATCTGCCGAAAGGTGGTCCGATGAGTTCCCATGATTGGTATCGGAACACGACGTGGAATGAGCGCATCGCGGAGGAATTCGAGGCGAAACTCCGGCGGGCGAAAGATAAGCCCCAGTATCTACGGATCCAGGCATGCACTCTGGCGGAATATGAGCCGCATGTCGCGCTGGAGCTAATCGAGCGCTACTTCGAGTTGGGCGAACATTCTGATCGTGCACAGGCGTACGTCGATCAGGCAACGGCCTACGTTCATCTCGATCGTCTGGACGATGCGGTCCAAAGCTACGCGCGAGCCCTGGAGCGGGAAGAGGCGTTCCCCAACGTTCGAACCGGTGCGTGGCTGAGCCTGCCGCTTCTGATCGCGACGAGATCGCTGGCCGATAAGTACGCGCTGGCGTTGGGACTACTCGATCGGTTTCGGGAGCGGGTCATGTTTCCGCTGGACGCCTTTCATTGGAATGCCGCGTACGCGTTGATCTTGGTAGCCCGTTCGCAGCCGGAGGAAGCGGTAGCGTACGCACAGGGGGCCGTGGAAGCTGCCGAGCAGGCTCACTCCGGCTTTCGATATCACCCGAATGTGGGTCTCGTCGGATCCAGGCAGGCAGCGCTGGTGAGGCGATTGAAGAAGATCGCACAGACTCGATAGAGCCGAACGCTACGGCTTCAACAGCACCTTCGTGCAGCCTTCCAGCTTCTCGTCGAAGATGCGGTAGGCGTGGACGCCCTCTTCCAGGCTCAGGCGGTGGGAGAAGATGCCGCTCAGGTCGACGCCGTCGCGGAGCCAGGGGATGACCCGGTCCATGTAGTGGCGGGCGGAACAGCGGCCGGCGACGTAGGTCAGGTTCTTGTCGTAGGCCTCGCCGGGGGATAGCGCGAACTGGGGTTCGTTGTGCACGCCGACGGCGGCGATGGTGCCGCCGGGGCGCACCAGATCGACGGCGGCCCGGGTGGCCTGGGGG
>CAZBZH010000334.1:0-5369 GCA_964496265.1 uncultured Acidobacteriota bacterium
GTGCGGGTCGAGCGTCTGTTCTTCAACGTGCCGGCGCGGCGGAAGTTCCTCAAGGCGGACGCCACCGAACTGTCCCACATCGTGCGCCACGTCACGCGCTTCGCCCTGGTCAACCCGACGGTCCGCTTCCGTCTGGCCAGCAAGAACAAGACCCTGCTCGACGCGCCGGCCGCCAACGACCTGCTGGAGCGCATCGGCCAGATCTACGGCGAGGCCTTCGTCGAGAAGCTGCTGCCCTTCGAGGCCTCGGCGAGCGACCGTTCGATCCAGGGCTTCGCCGGCCGGCCGGCCGAGACACTGCCTCGCCGGGACATGCAGCACGTGTTCGTCAACGGGCGCGCCGTGCAGGACCGGGTGCTGATGCACGCGCTGCGGCAAGCCTACGGCAACACCATGCCGCGGGACCGGCACCCCGCCATGTTCCTGTTCATCGACCTCGACCCGGCGCTGGTGGATGTGAATGTCCACCCGCAGAAAAGCGAGGTTCGCTTCCGCGATTCCGGAGAGATGCATCGCACGGTGCGGGAGGCGATCGGCTCGGCCCTGTCTCAGGAACGGGCCGTCCCGGAACTCTCGGACCTTCGGCCTCAGGCCGGCTTACCGCCCCTGGAACCAGGCAGCGGGCCGCGGGCGGCCCATCGCAGCGGTGTCGGCGAGGCCCTGGCCGGTTACACCGCCCGGGTTCCGATGAGTGTCCCTCCCGGGTCCGGGACCGCGCCCTACGTGAAGCCCTTTCCCGGGGCCCCTGGTGTCGCAGGAGCAAGTGGCGCCACCGATGCCACCGGCGCCGGTGGTTCGGCCGACAGCGGCGCCGAGTTGCCCTGGCCCACCGCCCCGACGCCGGCGCCGGAAATGCTGCGGGAGGGATCGGCCAAGGTCATCGGTCAGTACCTGGACGCCTTCATCGTGGCCCAGGACGACCGGGGGCTCCTGGTGCTCGACCAGCACGCCGCCCACGAGCGGGTGCTGTTCGAGAAGTTCCTCGACGCCGCCGACCGGGGGGAAGTGGAGCTGCAGCGGCTGGCCTTCCCGATCACCGTCGAGCTGACCCGGGAGGAATCGCTCCTACTCGAGGGAGAGCAGGAAGAGTTCCGGCGGCTAGGCTTCCTGATCGAGCCCTTCGGCGCCACCACCTGGCGCATCGACGGCGTGCCCGCGGTGACCGGTGATCTGGATCCCGGCACCCTGCTGCGCGAGCTGATCGGCGATGCCGCCCAGGTGCGCAGCGCCGCCTCGGACGTGGCCGTCCTGCGCCGCCGGCTGGTGACCAACGCCGCTTGCCAGGCCGCGATCAAGATCAACCACCGGCTGACCCGGGAAGGCATGCAGAAGCTGGTCGATGACCTCTACGGCCTGCGGAACCCGACGACCTGTCCTCACGGCCGGCCCCTGATCTTCCGGGTGGCCCGAGAGCAGATCATGCGTGCTTTCGACCGTTAATTGACGGACCGCGGGGCGTCCCGTATAAATCGTTAACATGCGTGTTTCCAACCGTTTGGTGCTTCAGGCTCTGCTTGTGGCCCTGAGCCTGCCCCTCACCCTGGGCCTCGCCGCGGGCGGCGGGGTCCGCGCGGACGACTGGGTAGAGTTCCACAATGGGCGCATTCTGCGGGTCCAGGCCGCCGTCCTCGACGGCACGACCCTGCACCTGGACCTCGGCGGGGGAGGCACCCTCAGCGTGCCCCTGGAGCGGGTCGCGCGGCTCGAAACGGTGGTGGAGGAGCAGAGCGAAGTCGAGCCCCCGTCGGAGCCCGCCGCGGAGGCGGGCAGCTCCGACGAGGATCCCCGCTGGCGGCGCATGGCCGGCGAATACGCGGATCTGATCGAGAAAACCGCAAAAAAGCACAACCTGGACCCGATGCTGCTGGCCTCGGTGGCCCACGCCGAATCTCGCTTCAACCCGCTGGCCATCTCCCACGCCAACGCCCGGGGCATGCTGCAGTTGATTCCCGCCACCGCCGAGCGGTTCGGGGTCAAGGATGTCTTCGATCCCGAACAGAACGTCAACGGCGGCGCCCGGTACCTGCGCTGGCTGCTCGACCGCTACGAGGGGGATACCGCTCTGGCGCTGGCCGCCTACAACGCCGGAGAGGGCGCCGTAGACCGCTACGACGGGGTTCCGCCCTATCGGGAGACGATCAACTACGTGTCGGGGATCCTGGACAACCTCCTGGCCGAGGACCTGCCCACCCACTAGCCTCTCGATCCCCTCGGCCGGCGCCCCCGGCAAGGCCTCGACCAGGCCCCGGCGGCTCCCCGACCAGCCCCCCGGGCGGCCCCGTTGCCTATTTCCGGCGGAAGTCCTATGTATTGGCCCGGGAGTAGTCTCCAGGACGAGGGCATGGAATCCAGTTTCAGTAGCCACACGCTCGCGGAAGTCTTCCGAGACCTGTACCGCGGAGAGCAGTCGGGTGTTCTGCACCTGACCCGGGGCGACGTCGAGAAGCGCCTCTACTTCGACCGGGGGATGCTGGTCTATTCCGAGTCCCCCGTGGCCGAGGAGGATCTCGGCCGCCGACTGGTCCACGAGGGCAAGATCTCCTCGGGCGCGCTCCATGAAGCGGAAGCGGCGATCAGCGAGAGCAAGGACCTGGCCCAGACCCTGATCAACCGGGGCCTGATCGGCAAGGAAGCGCTCTCCCACACCGTGCAGTTCATCGTCGAGCGGACCGTCCAATCGGTGTTCCAGTGGGAGGGTGGCCAGGCGCGGTTCAGCGAGGGCTGGTTCGCCCAGGACATCGTCGAGGGAGACATCCTCAGCACCTTCGAGTCGATCCTGCGCGGCGTCTCGCGGATGACCGACTTCGAGCCGGTAGGGGAGGCCCTGCGAGGCACCGCCAGCCGGCTTCGGCTGAGGGATCAGCTGCCGGTTCCGGTGGAGCGTCTGGCCCTATCCCGCTCCAACGGCTACATCCTGTCCCGGATCGACGGGGCGTCGACGGTGCGGGACATCCTCTCCCTGCTGGAACCCCACGAAGAAGATCAGGCGATGCGCTTCCTCTACGGCCTGCTTGTGATGGGCGTGCTGGAGTGCGATCCGCCGGTGAGCGAAGGGCCGTTCAAGATCACCGACCTGCTGCGGGATCACGCGGACAGCGTGGCGCTCGAAACCCAGCAGGAGCGGATGATCGAGGCGACCTACCACCGCATTCAGGGGCTCAACCACTACCAGCTCCTGGACGTCACCCCCGACGCGACCCGCCAGGAGATCGAACGGGCCTACGAGGACGCCAAACGCCCCTTCAGTCGCGACCGCATCACCCCGAAGGGCCGTGAGAAGCTGCGCAGCCAGCTTGCGGTGGTCGAGAGCCGGCTCGTCGAGGCGTTCCTGACCCTCAGCAACTCCGATTCGACCCGCAGCAACGGCCAGGAGAACGGCGACGAGGTCCGCGGCGGCGACCTGCTGATGCGGGTCGAGGCGGACAAGACCGCAGGCGCCAAGGAGGCCGACGAGGCCAAGAAGGTCGCCGAGCAGTACTACCTCAAGGGTCGCAAGTTCCTGCGGGACGCCGACTACTACAACGCCATCCAGTACGGGAAGCTGGCCATTTCCTACTGTGCCGACGACGCCCGCTTCTACTTCCTGCTGGCCGAGTGCCAGACCCGCAACCCGGATGCCCGCTGGCAGCGGATGGCCGAGAAGAACTTCTGCAAGGCCACCGAGCTGGACCCCTGGAACCCGGAGTACTGGCTGAATCTGGGCCGGTTCTACAAGCACCGGGGGCTGACCCTGAGGGCCCGCAAGCAGTTCGAGGAAGTGCTCAAGATCGCCCCGTCCCACGAGGAGGCGGTCTCGGAGCTCAAGGCCCTCTGATCCCGTCGCCGGCCGCCGCGCCCCTACCCGCCTCCGGGGAGGCCCCGCCGCACGGTCCCCAGGGGGCGCCCCACGAGGTGCCCCCCGGAGCCCCTGGAATTTGACGAAAAGGGGCCGGGTGCTATAATTCGCCGTTCGTCCGGCAGGCGTTATGTTCCTGGAACTAAGCAACATAGGCCACGAAGGCTTCGAATTGGATCGAACCTTCGAGGCAATCGAGTTGTCGTTGGGCCCCAATGAGCCGGTCACGGCGGGGCCTGTGCGGATCCAGGGGACAGGGCGACGGGAGCGGCTGGGGGTTCGCCTGGATGCGAATCTCGCTGCGCAGGTCGAATTGACCTGTTGCCGCTGCCTGGATCCCTACCGGATGAAGATCGAGGATCGTTTCTTCCTGATCCTGACCGGCGACGCCATGGAGGTGCCGTCGGGAGAACAGGAAGTGCCTGACGACCGGGTGGCCATGTTCCACGCGACCGAGGGCAAGGTTCGGGTGGAGGATATCTGCACCGAGCAGATCTACCTGCACCTTCCGTTGAAGCCGGTATGCCGGGAAGATTGCGCGGGGCTCTGCCCCGAATGCGGGACGAACCGGAACCGGGAGACATGCAGTTGCCGCGAGCATGCGGTGGACCCGCGGCTGGCGCCGCTGCTAAAATTCCGAGATTCCGAGTAGCTCGAACAGGACGAAATCATGGCTAACCCAAAGCGCCGTCACTCCAAAGCCCGCCGCGACAAGCGTCGCGCCCACGACGCCCTGCCGCGTCAAGGCCTATCGGTCTGCCCGAACTGCCATGAGCGCAAGCTCCCGCACCGGGTCTGTCCGCACTGCGGCTATTACAAGGGCCGCGAAATCGTCAAGGTGTCGGCGATCTAGTCGGCCGCAGCGAATCGGACCGGATTGAGTTCGCGCCGCGCCATCATCACCGGCACGGGAATGAGCGTTCCCGAGCAGGTGCTGACCAACCGAGAGTTGGAAGAACGGGTCGAGACCAGCGATCAGTGGATCGCGACCCGCACGGGGATCCACGAGCGCCGAATCGCGGCCGAGGGGGATCTCCTCTCGGACTACGCCACCGAGGCCTCCCGACAGGCACTGGAAAACGCCGGCGTCGACCCGCTCGACGTCGACCTGATCCTGCTTGCCACCGTCACTCCGGACATGCCCATTCCGGCCACCGCCTGCGCCATCCAGCACAAGCTCGGTTGCCGCAACGCGACCGCCTTCGACATGCAGGCCGGGTGCTCGGGCTTCATCTTCGCCCAGTCGGTGGCCAAGCAGTTCCTGTTGACCGAGCGCTACCGCCATGTCCTGGTGATCGGCGCCGAGCTGCTCAGCAAGTACGTCAACTGGGACGACCGCACGACCTGCGTGATCTTCGCCGACGGCGCGGGAGCGGTGCTGATGAGTCAGGGGGGGATCGACGACAACGGCGGGTCCGGAGACGGCTCCCCAGGAGAAGGGCAGTCCTCCGAGACCTCGGGATCCTCGGAGACCTCCGCGGACAAGGTGCCTCGGGGAGTGCTCGCCTCGGCGATGCACACCGACGGCAGCATG
>CAZBZH010000335.1:0-5368 GCA_964496265.1 uncultured Acidobacteriota bacterium
CTCGCTCTCGGCGTCGTTGATCAACCGCGCCGCCTCGGCCCGGGCGTCACTGACGCTGCGGAACGCCGTCGCCGCTTCCACCGGCGGGCTGACCGATTGCAGGTTGAGGGAGACCACGGTGATGCCGGCCTCGTAGCGGTCCATCGCCTCCTGGGCATGGCGCCGCACCTCGTTCTCGATTTCGGCCTTGCCAGCCGTCAGCACGTCGTCGATCTGCATGCCGGCGACCCGCTGCACCAACCCGGCGCGCACCGCCTGGGCCAACAGCGCGGCCGAATCGTCCACGCCGAACAGGTACCTTCCGAGGCCGGTGATCTTGTACTGCGCCACCAGGCGCACATCGATCACGTTCTCATCGCCGGTAAGCAGCGATAGCTCGGGCAGCTGATCGCCGCGTATTTCAAGACTCTGCACTTCGCCGGTCGGCGCCCGCTCGACCCGGTAGAAGGGTCCCAGCGCCAGCCCCCAACCCGGCTCGACGGCGTCGTCGATCAGCTTACCCATCCGCAGGATCGCCCCGCTCTCGGACACCCCCACGGTGTAGAAGCCGGACATCGCCCAGACCGCGAGCACCACACCGAGCAGACCGATCCCCGCCACGCCGCGATGGCGCGTCAGGAACTCCGCCGCGCCCCGAATCAGGCGCACGCTCAGCGGAGTGTTCATCGGGTCATTGGCCACTCAACACCTTCATCAGGCGGGAATCGGATTCGAGGAAGATCGTGGTCTGGTCGTCGATGATCTTGTCGTAGCTCTCGAGGGTGCGCAGGAAGCGGTAGAACTCCGGGTCCTTGGCGTAGGCCTCGCCCAGCTCGGCGAGCGCCGCGGCCTCCCCTTCACCACGGATGACCTCGGCCTCGGCGCGGGCGGTGGCCAGGGTCTCTTCACGTTCCTTGGCCGCCTCCGCCTCGATCTTGAGCGCCTCTTCCTCACCCTCACTGCGATACTTGGTGGCGATGCGGGCCCGCTCGGCGCGCATGCGGTCGATCACGCTGGCCCGGTTCTGGGCGGGCAGGTTGAAGCCGTTGATCTGCAGGTCGACCACCTCGAGGCCGAAATCCTTGCGGGCCACCTCGTCAACCTCGCGGGCGACCCGCGCCGCCAGCTCTCGCAGACGAACCTTGCCCGGCTCGATGTTGATGAAGCCTTCCATCGGTTGACTGCCCACGGCGGCGCCGAGCTTGGCCTGGGAAACATCCAGCAGCCGCGCTTCTGCCTGGCTGCGGGTCTTGACCGTCCGGGCGAAGTGCAGCGGATCGGCAACCCGCCAGCAGAGGAAGGTGTCGACCAGCACGTTCTTCTTGTCCAGAGTCAGGAACTCCATCGGCTCGTTGTCGAACACCAGCAGTCGCGAATCGAGTCGCATGACCCGGTCGACCGGCCAGGGCGCCTTGAAGTGCAGGCCGGGGCCGGAGGCTTCCTCCGCCGGTTTGCCGAAGCGGGTGACGATGGCCAGCTCGGTCTCGTCCACGGTAAAGACCGCGGTCCGCACCCAGAGCAGCACCAGCGCCGCGATGATCAACAAAGCCCAGTTGAAGCGCATAGCTTCCTCGCTCAGTTCTCGTTGCCCGGCGGAAGCGCGGGGCTGTCGCGCCAGAGCACGACCCCCTTGCCCGCCGAACCCGAGGGCAGAATGAACTTTTCCTTGTCGGCCAACACCCGCTCCGACGTTTCGAGCCAGAGCAGGTCCTTGAGGATGCGCCGGTGCCGGGCGAAGACCTCGGCCTGACGCATGAAGCCGCGAGCTTCTCCGGCGGCCACCTCGGCGGCGGAATCCGCCTCGGCCCGGGCCCGGGCGATCTCCCGGACCGCCTCGCCTCGCGCCCGGGGCACCTCACCCGCCTGCAGCCGGCGGGCCTCGTGAATCCTCGTCTCGCGATCTTCCTTGGCGCTCGACACATCGCGGAAGGCGTAGACCGCCTCCTGGGGCGGATGGATATCGACCACGTGCACCGCGTCGATCCGCACCCCGGCGCCCAGCTCTTTCAACCTGCGACCCGCGTCCTCGCGGATGAACGCTTCCATCTGGGGGCGCAGCGAGGTCAGCAGCTCGTCCAGGGTGTGGCCGGCGACGAACTCCCGGGCCGAGGCCATGGCGTAGAGCCGCACCAGGTCGGCACGCTTGCCCACCTTGTAGAAGAAGGCGTACGGATCGTCGAGCCCCCAGTGCACGGTGAAGCTCAGTTCGAACAGCTTCTCGTCGCCGGCGATGTAGCCGGTCTCGTCGGGCTGTGCGTTCATCGCCGCGACCGGGCTGTGCCACTGACTCGGATCCGCCGACAAACGAAGTTGACGGCGGCGCTCCACCAGGGTCAGATCGGTGCGGAAGCCCGCGTCGCTCTTCCGTGGGTAGTCGACCCGTCGCAGGGTGAAGCTGCCGAAGGGGGCGGGCGGCACCCAGTGCATCCCCGGGCCGAGATCCTTCCAGGTGACCTTGCCGAAGAGCTGGCCGTAGCCGGCATGTCCCGGCGGCACGATCTGAAGGCCGCTGGCCGCGTAGAGCAGGGCGGCCAGCACGAGCACGAGACCGAACAGCCGGGCACGGCCGCCGGGAACTCCCGAACGGAAGCTCATCGGCAGGACGGCGGTCAGCGAGTCGCGCACCGTGGCCCAGCCCTCTCGGGCCGCACCGTGGCGGAAGCGCCAGAGCACCAGCCCGCCGAGAGCGACCCCCGAGAGGATCTCGATCCAGGAGTAGCCGTGCTCCATCGCCATCGAGAAGCGGTCGAGCACCTGCCAGCCGGTGACGGCGATCAAGGCGTCCAGTGCCAGGCCGCAGGCCAGGGACCCCAGAATGATGCCCAACAGGAAGGCCCGCACGAATCCGCGGCCGAAATTGCGGGTCAGGATCACGATCGCCGCGGCGTTGGTCGCCGGCCCGGCCATCAGCATCACCAGCGCCGCGCCCGGGCTGATGCCCTTGGCGATCAGCGCCGCCGCCACCGGAGTCGAGGCCGAGGCGCAGATGTACATCGGGACCGACGCCGCCAGGATCAGCAGCATCGGCACGATGCCCGAGCCGAGCCCCCAGACCGAGAGGTCGTCGGGGAACAGCGCGGTGATCAGTGCCGTCAGCCCGATGCCGATCACGAGCCAGAAGGCGATGTCGTCGAGGAGCTCGGTGAACGCGTAGCGCCCCGCCCGGCGCACGATGGATCCGAGTGCCGGGGGTTCCGGCTCCCCTTCGACCACCGGAGGACGGCGACCGGTGAAGCCGTACCAGAGCGCCTTGAGGAAGGTCAGGACGCCGACACTCTCGGCGTCATCATGATCGTGGTCGTGCCCCTCGTGGGAGCCCTTGTCGCTCTTGCAGCAGTGGTCAGGCTCGGCGACGTTCTCGTCGGTCGCTGCTTCCCCGGGCCAGGCGATCGCCAGGATGCTTGCGCCGATGGCGGTCACCAGGCTCGCCAGCGGGCGAACGATCGCCATCAGCGGCCCCATCAGGCCCCAGGTCAGCAGGATCGAATCGGCCCCGGACTCGGGAGTGGTGACTAGAAAAGAAAGGGACGCCGGTTTGCTGGCTCCCTTCTTCTTGAGCTCGATGGCCAGGGGCACCACGCCGCAGCTACAGATTGGTAGCGGAACCCCGAACACCGCCGCCCGCAGCGATGAGAGCAGCCCCTCACCCCCCATCCAGCGCTGGATCGCCTGCCGCGGCATCAGCACGTGCAGGAACCCCGCGGCGGTCAGGCCGAGCAAGACGTACGGCGCCGCCAGGAGAAAGACGTTCAACGCGGCGGCCAGGATGGTCCAGACGAGCTGCAAAGCGACTTGCCTATCTGCCGTAAATCAAGAGAGCAAAGGAGTTTATAACATGTGCCCAGGGGGCGCGCGATGCACGCCTCGGCCCATAGGCGCCCCGCCCGCCAAAAAAGTTCCCATCCCCGAGAACAGGCCCCCCACCCCCGGGGTTTTCCCCGCCCGACACGGCAATGAAAAACGGGAGCGCGCTCCCCCTAAGCACCCTAGGAGAGATTCCGATGAACCGAGGAATAAAGGTCGCGATCGTGGCGTTCGCAATGATGGTTGGATTCAGCGCCATGGCGGCGGAGTTCGAGGTCGAGATCACCAACATCACCCGAGGACAGACCTTCACGCCGATCCTGGTCGTGGCCCACGACCCGGATATCGCCCTGTTCAAGGTCGGTGAGCCCGCCCTGCCGGAGCTCGCGGAGCTGGCCGAGTCCGGCGCCGTCGGCCCCCTCGACGCCCTGCTGAACACCCTGCCCCAGGTCGGCGCCACCGCCGCGGGCACCGGTCTGCTCGGCCCCGGCGAGACCACCACGATCGTCGTCGACGCCGGCGGCAAGTTCAACCAGATCAGCTTCGCCGGCATGCTGATCCCGACCAACGACACCTTCGTCGCCATCGACAGCGTGCGCATCCCCCAGGGCAACCAGCGCAAAGAGGTGTACGCCATCGCCTACGACGCCGGTAGTGAAGCCAACGACCAGAACTGCAACAACATGCCCGGCCCCCGTTGCCCGGGTGGCGAGGGCGCCTCGGCGCCCGCCGATAGCGACGAAGGCTACGTCTACGTCGGTAACGGCTTCCACACCCTGCCGCAGGGTGACGACGGCGAGATCCTCGGACCGCTGGTCTACGACTGGAGAAACCCGGTCGCCCGCGTGAAGATCAGCCGCGTTCGTAAGTAACGACTGTTCGAAATTCCCGGCGGCGCGAAACCGTGCCGCCGGGTTTGACCGATCTAGAGGGGATACGAGCTTGGCCACAGCGGCCGAAATGCGAACCGACTTCGAGCGCACGGCCATGCCGTGCGTCCCGTCGTTGGCGCGAGCCGCTCGACGCTTCAGCCCCGCTGGAGACCCCGACGATCTGGTCCAGGAGACGCTGCTCAAGGCCTTCCGCACCTACGGGAACTTCAAGCAGGGAACCAACTGCAAGGCCTGGCTCTTCTCCATCCTGCGCTCGGTGGTGCTGAATCAGAAGCGCAGTCACGTCCGCAAGCCTCCGATGGAGTCGATCGGCGGCCCGGACGAGAAGGAGGCGGTGATGCCCCTTGCTTCCAACGAAGGTCGCGGCGAAGATCGTCGTCGCGACGAGGTCCGCGAGGCCTTCTCGCGGCTCGATGCCGACCTGCGCTGGATCCTGCTGCTGGTCGACGTCGAAGAGTTTTCCTACGCGGAGGTCGGCCGCATCCTCGACTGCCCCGTCGGAACGGTTTCATCCAGGGTCTATCGGGCTCGCCAGTCGCTGCAGGACCAACTGCAGTCGCTGGGCGGACCGCAGCCCCAGGTACATCCTCGATGACGCCGTTGACCGAACAGGAGCGCATGCTGCTCCACCGGTACGCCGATGGCGAACTGCGCGGCGACGAGCTGCAGCAGGCCGAGGCGTTGCTCGCCGA
>CAZBZH010000336.1:0-5352 GCA_964496265.1 uncultured Acidobacteriota bacterium
GGAGAGGGGAGCGCCCCCAGGCCGCGCCGTCGGCGCCGCCGCCGCTCCGGCTCGGGAGGCGGTTCCGGTGGCGGCTCGGGTTCCGGCTCCGGCAGCTCCGGCGGTTCCGGCTCCGCAGAGTAATCACGGGCCGTTTGCGGGCCCCTTGAACGGCAACCTAGAATCGAACGATGTCGCTGATCGAAATCTTCAAGTCCGGCGGCCCGGTGATGTGGCCGCTCCTGATCTGCTCCCTGATCGCCGTGGCGATCTCCCTGGAGCGGCTGTTCGCGTTGCGCACCTCCAAGGTGCTGGCGCCGCGGATCGTCGAACAGGTCACCGGCCTGGTCGAAGGCGGGCGCGCCGATCGCGCCGCCGAGGTCTGCCGCAGCAACCCGGGGATCTACACCAACATCGTGCTGGCCGGTCTGACTCTGGCTCACCGGGGTGAGTCCGCCGCCAAGGAAGCGGTGGAGGACGCCGGCCGCCATGAGACGACCAGGCTGACCCGCTTTCTCGGCGCCCTCGGCACCATCGTCGGCATCTCGCCGTTGCTCGGCCTGCTGGGCACGGTCACCGGCATGATCAACGTGTTCAAGACCATCGCCGAATCAGGCGGCGGCCAGGCGCAACAGCTTTCCACCGGCATCAGCCAGGCGCTGATCACCACCGCGACCGGCCTGCTGATCGCCATCCCCGCCCTGGTGGCCTACAACTACTTCCAGGGCCAGGCGGAGCGGATCATCACCGAGATCGAGCGGGAGTCGCTTCGCGTGCTGCGCGGCCTCTATCCGGTGACCGACGAGGAGATCCGGGGGGACGCCGAGTCGCGTAGCCCGGTCGCCGCGGGTTCCTAGGCTGCGTTGCCGTGCAGTTCCGGCGCAACATCGGCCGCAAGGTGGCCATCGATATCGCCCCGCTGGTCGATGTGGTCTTCCTGCTGGTCATCTTCTTTGCCGTCTCGACCACCTTCCTCGAGACCTCGGGGATCAAGCTCGAGTTGCCCAGCTCCAACTCCAGCGCAGACCGGGAGACCAAGGAGATCGCGGTTTTCCTCGGCAAGGACGGCAGCCTGTCCTTCGAGGATGAGATCGTGACCCTGGAGCAGCTGCGGGAACGACTGGCCACGGTGCTGGAGGATGCCGAGACCAAGGTGGTGGTGCTACGTGCCGATACCGAGGCTTCCCACGGAACCGTGGTGGACGTGATGGACCTGGTCAAGGCCGCGGGAGCCGAGGCGTTGACCGTGGCGACCCGCTCCGCCGGCTAGGCCGGCCCCGTGGGCAAGATCCGCATCATCGGCGGGAGCGCCCGGGGACGCCGCATCGACGTGCCGCCGGGGCCGAGCGTACGGCCTACTGGCGACCGGGTTCGCGAGTCCCTGTTCAACATCCTGCAGCTGCGAGTGCCCGGTTGCCGGGTGATGGACGCCTTCGCCGGTAGCGGCGCGCTGGGCCTCGAGGCGCTCAGCCGGGGCGCGACCCCCGGAGTGTTCATCGAGAACGGCCCGGGGGTGCTGCCGACCCTGCGAAGCAACATCGCCGGGCTGGGGTTCGGCGACAGCGCCGAGGTCTGGGATCAGCCGGTGGCCCGGGCCCTGGGTGCCCGGCGCCCGCAACAGCCCTTCGACCTGGTCCTCGCCGATCCGCCCTACGACGATCCCTCGGCGCTCCGCTTCCTCGAGCCCCTGGCCGCGGGGGGCTGGTTGGCGCCCGACGGGCTCGCGGTTCTGGAGCGGGAGCACGGCTCCGCGGCTCCGGAACCCCCGCCCGGCCTTCGCAAAACCCGCTCCAGGCGCTATGGCCGGGTCGTTCTCGACTTCCTGGAGCCTCTCGTAAACTCCTGAAGAATAAGGCTTTCTTTCGTTGGTTCGCCGACGCGGCGGCCCGGTTGAAATCCGGTTTGTCGGGCTTATATTTGGCCGCGGCGAGCCGGGTACGCCTTGAAACAGGAGTGTGTGAGATGAAAACGTGGAGTGGAATCGCGGCGCTGGCCATGGTCACGCTGCTGGTGGGTACTCCCGCGGTCGCCGAGTCGACCACCCCGCCGACGAACCTCAAGCTGGTGGGAGACCACTGGACTCCCTGGGACCCGCCGGCGGCAGGGCCCGACGACTACATCATTCAGAAAGGGGATACCCTCTGGGACCTCGCCGGCCAATGGCTGGGCGATCCGTTCCTCTGGCCCCAGATCTGGGATGAGAACCGCTACATCCTCGATAGCCACTGGATCTATCCCGGGGACCCGCTGGTGGTGCCCGGACGGCCCACGGTGGTTCCGCCGGAGGGTCCGCCGACCCTGAGCGAGAACACCGGGGACGAAGGTGACGGTACTGACGCGGATGCCTGGCCTGAAGAGGTTGCCCAGGCCGACCCGCTCCCCACCGACACGGGCGCCGGTGCGCCGCCGGTGCGCGAGGTGCCGCTGCTGCCCGTCGCCGATCCGGTTGACGTGTACTGCTCGGGCTACATCGAATCCGGTGACGTCGACGCGGAGCTCGCCGTCGCCGGCAAGAAGCTCGAGCGGG
The DNA here is from genome assembly GCA_964496265.1 of uncultured Acidobacteriota bacterium. GTDB lineage: Bacteria > Acidobacteriota > Polarisedimenticolia > Polarisedimenticolales > Polarisedimenticolaceae > Mor1. The sequence goes on from CAZBZH010000336.1 coordinate 2,507, forward strand.
AGATCCTTGGCCAGGGTGACGTGATCTACCTCAGCGGTGGTCGCGACCTGGGCATCGAGCCCGGTACCGACTGGAGCATCGTGCGCGAGACCCGCCTGGTGACCCATCCGGTCACCGGCGTCGAACTCGGCACCTACGTGCGCCGTCTCGGCCGCGTTCGCGTGATGGCCGTTCAGGACAACACGTCCATGGGAGTCATCGAGATGTCCTGCGAGGACATTCACGTCGACGACACCCTGGTGCCGTGGAACGAGATTCCGATTCCGGTCATGGCCCGTCCGGGCCTGGACGGAGACGATACCGACGAGACCGGCGGTGCCAACGGCTACATCGTGGCCGTCGGCGACGACATCAGCGCCTTCGGTGAGGGGCACGTGGTCCACACCGACCTCGGCGACCTGGCCGGTGTCCGCCCGGGTGCGCTGCTGCGGTTCTATCGCGAGCGCGAAAACAACCTGCCCCGTCGGGTGCTGGCCCAGGGAGTCGTGCTGACCGTCGAGGAAGGCACGTCGACGGTCCGCATCATCGACTCGCTGATGGAGAGCGAGCTGGGCGACCGGGTCGAGGTTGCGCGTCAGTAACCTCGACGCACGAGAGAGCGAACCGGAAGGCGGGCCCCAGGGCCCGCCTTTTTCGTTTCCGGTTGTCGACTAGGGGATCGGAGACTCGGCGCCCAGGGCGCTCAGGTAGAGCAACGGCTGGTCCTTGCGCGGCGACTCGGCGATCAGCTCCATCGAGCGCCGCAGCACGTCCCGGCGGCTTATCTGCCCCAGCAGGCGATCTCCCTCGATGACCGGCAGGCGGCGGTAGTTGGTGTTGAGGAACATCTGGACGACCGAGAGAAACGAGGTGTCCGGCGCGATGGTGCGGCCCCGGTCGGTGTTCATGAAGTGCCCGACCAGGCTCGATGGCGTCTGGTCGTAGGCGGCGTCGACCAGCAACTGCATGCAGGACTTCTCGGAGAACACGCCGAGGTAGTTCCCCTGATCGACCACCGGCGCGCCGGAGATGCGATGGGCCAGCAGCAGTTCGATCGCCTCCAGGGCGTCCATGTCCGGGGTGAGGGTCACCAGCTTCTCGGTCATGAAGTCGCGTGCGACGATGGGAGGAGGTGGGTTCATGATCTCTCCTTTCGCGACGGGGCGGGCGCCGGTCTGCGCCGCGCCATGTGCCGCGAGTATACGCCGTCGCGGGCCCGGCCTCGTCGGGATGGGGGGGCGGGGGCGGTGGGTTATCCTCGACGGTGGGTCGTTTCGGGCAGGAAAGGCCGCCGGCGCGGGCTTTGTGCGGCGAAAGTGAGGTTCCCGTGTTGAACGTGATCGGGATGTGCCGGATGCCTGCGTTCTGGCGGGCGGCGTTCGTCCCGAGGCGGAGTCGATCGGGCCCGGTTAGATCCGGCGCAGCTTCTGGCGCAGGATCACCAGTTCCAGCGCCATGCCCGCCTTGGCGGCGACCCGTTGCCAGGCGACCCGGTCCGGGTTCGGCAGCGGGTTGGCCTCGTGATCCAGGTAGAGCAGCGCGGCGGTGCGCCCCGCGACGCGGATCGGCACCAGTTGGACCGTGGCCGGCGTCTGTCCACCGAGTACGGTGAACAGGTCCCGGTCACCGGCGTCGCCTGCCGGGGGGCCGTAGTAGAAGTCCCCGTCCCGGGCGGCCCGGGCCAGCAGGTTGTCGCCGTCGGCCGGTAGTTCGACGGCGTGGATCTGATCGTCGGTCAGTCCGCGGCCGCGACCGGTCACCCCGCGCAACCCCTGCTTCCCGATGGAGAACAGCGCGGCGCGAGAGGCGTGCACGGCGGAGTACTCGAGCAGCGCGCGCCCGACGCTTTCGGGGTTGGGGGCGGTGACCAGCTGTTGCTCCAGGCGATCCATCGGGTCCCGCGGCGCCTCGGGCGCCGACAGCGGATCGGCCGCCGGGGTGCCGGCCGTCGCCGGGGCGGGGGAGTCGGAGCCTGCGGGCGTCGGCAGCATGCCCGGCAGGGTTGCCTCGGGATCGGTGTCGCCGGCGTGTTCATCCCCCTCGGACCGCAGGCCGTAGAGCAACTGGCTGTCCGGCTCGGCGTCGAGAGGTAGGCCGTCCAGGCCGAGTTGAGACTCGGGCTCCGGATCTTCCAGCGTCGGCGGCCCCTCGGCCGGCGTGGCACGGCGCCGCGCCTCTGACGGGGGAGCCAGGGAGACCGAGCGGATTCCCTTGGCCTGCACCCGGTAGTAGCGTTCGAGGGCGCTGTACAGCCGGTATTCGATGGTGACCCAGGGTTCGATGCGTAGACCGCAGGCGGACTCGAGTTCGCGCAGGGCGATCGGGTCCCGGGGGTTGAGCATCGCGACCCGCAGCACTCCGCCGGACTGTTGCATCGGGCAGGCCCGGTGCAGCTCGACCAGGGAGGCGGGGATCTTGCGGATCACGTCGCCGGGAATGTCCTGGAGTTTCTCGCGAGAGGCGTAGGGGACGCCGATCGTGTCGGTCAGCGCTTCACCGAGCATGCGCTCGTCGACGAAGCCGAGCTTCAACAGATGGGAGGCCAACTCGCCTCCGAAGAAGCGCTGGGTGCGGCGAGCCTCATCGACCTGTCCGCGGCTCACCTTGCCGGCGTTCAGCAGATACTCGACGACACGGTCCGACACGTCGCGGCCTCCGTGGTTGCCTGGAGTGGGGAGTGGGGTTCCCCGAGAGGAACCGTGTAGGGAAGCGGTGCCCGAAGACACCGCTTCCGTTCGGTTTCAGCGGTCGTTGTTGCCGCCGCGGTCACCACCGTGGTCGCCGCCACGATCGTTCCCGCCGCCGTCACGACGCGGGCCACGGTCGCGTCCGCCGCGACCACCGCCACCGCCGCCGCGGCCGTCCCG
>CAZBZH010000337.1:0-5333 GCA_964496265.1 uncultured Acidobacteriota bacterium
GAGGGGCGCAACCCGGCCCCGCGGTATCCGATCGTGCGGGACGCCGCGCCCACCGGACGCGGGCCCCTGGCCGGGATCGACGCGGCCTTTGCCGAGGCCGGCGCGGCCGATCTGCTGGTGCTGGCCTGCGACTATCCGCAGATGACCGTGCGCGCGCTGCAGGCCCTGTTGACCGCCGATGCCGAGGACCTCGACCTGGTGCTGTTCTGTGACGGCAACGGCCGGGACCACCCCCTGGCCGCGCTCTGGAAGCGGAGCGCCTCGCCGGCCGTGCGCGAGGCGGTCGAGGACCGGCGCTACAAGGTGCGCGCCTTGCTGGCGGATCTCTCGGTTCGCCGGATCCACCCGGCGGAGCTGGACGACGTCGATCTGGAGCGGGCGTTGATCAACCTGAACACCCCTGAGGATCTGGCCGCCATCGGCGTGCCGCTGGAGATGCAGCTCGACCTGGAGAGCTGGGACCCGGGAGAACCCGATGAAACTGACCCATCTTGACGATGAAGGGCGCGCCCGCATGGTCGACGTCGGCGACAAGCCGGCGACCGCCCGGCGGGCCCGCGCCGAGGGGATCGTCTCCTTCGGCGAGGATTCCTTTCGCGCTCTGGCCGAGAACAAGCTGGCCAAGGGGGACGCGCTGACCGTCGCCCGGCTGGCCGGAATCCAGGCGGCCAAGCGCACCGATGAGTGGATTCCCCTGTGTCACACCATCCCGCTGGACGGCCTCGAGATGGAGTTGACCCTGGTGCAGGAGACGCGCTCGGTGCGGGTGGTGGCCGAGGCGGCGACCCGGGGCTCCACCGGAGTCGAGATGGAGGCGCTGGTGGCGGTGTCCGCCGCCTGCCTGACCCTCTACGACATGGCCAAGGCGCTGGATCGTGGCATCGAGATCGGCCCGGTGCGCCTGCTGGCCAAGTCCGGCGGCCGCTCGGGATCCTGGGTGCGCGAGGGCGGCTGAAACCTCCGGCACTGTACCGGTGCGCCCGCCGTTCGACGGCTATACTGCAGGGTCGGTTCGCCTCGGGCGAGGGGGCACCTGCGAACCCGACGGAGGAAATCTATGCGATCGCGACTGGCTCGTCTGGCGGTGATTCCGCTTTGCCTCGTGCTCTGGGCGCTACCCACCCAGGCGTTGACCTCCAAGACCTACAAGTTCAAGGAGGGGGTCATTCTTCAGATCGGCGCCACCGCCGACGGACTTCGCCTGGATAACGTCTCGTTCCGCCTGCCGGAGGCGAAGAACGGCAAGTTGTTCCGCACCTCCGGATCGGTCAAGGCCACCGTCGCCGTCTCCAACGAGTCCGGCGAATCCCGCAGGGTCGGCATCGCCATCGCCCTCTACGACGCCGAGGGACGGCTCGTCGCCGTCGCAAGCGGCGGAAGCCGCTGGTTGCCGGTCAAGCCGCAACGTCAGAACACCTACGTTCTCGTCTTCGACGACGTCAACGCCTTGGCCCATCAGGCCGCCACGTTCCAGATCTCGATCGAGACCCGCTGAACCCGCGATTCGAACCCGATACGCGATACGAAGGAGAGCCGAGTGAGCCCGCAAGCCAAGAAGCGAAGCGCCGGTCGCAAGAAGCGAGAGATGAGCTTCGCCACCAAGACGATCCACGCCGGACAGCACGCCGACCCGACCACCGGCGCGGTGATGCAGCCGATCTATCAGGTCTCGACCTACAAGCAGCCGGGGTTGGACGCGGGCTGGAAGTTCGACTACGCCCGCACGATCAATCCGACCCGTAGCGCCCTGGAGGCCAATCTGGCGGCGCTCGAGGGCGGCCGCGCGGCTCATTGCTTCGCCTCGGGCATGTCCGCGATCCACGCGGTGCTGGCGTTGCTCAAGTCCGGCGATCACGTGGTGGTTTCCGAGAATGTTTACGGCGGCACCTACCGGCTGTTCGAGGGCCTGCTGCGCCAGTTCGGGTTGGACTTCTCCTGGGTCGACACCAGCGACCTCGAGCAGCTCGAGGGAGCGATCAAGGACAACACCCGGATGGTCTACGTCGAGACGCCGACCAATCCGACGCTGACCCTGACCGACATCAAGGCGGTCGCCAGGTTGATCGACGGCCGGCGGATGCGCCTGGTCGTGGACAACACCTTCATGAGCCCGTTCTTCCAACGGCCGATCGAGCTGGGTGCGGACATCGTGGTGCACTCCACCACCAAGTACCTCAACGGTCACAGCGACAGCGTCGGCGGCACGGTGATCACCACCCGCAAGGCGGACAGCGATCGCATCGGTTGGCTGCAGAACTCGGTGGGCGCGATCCTCTCGCCGATGGACAGCTTCCTGGTGCTGCGGGGCATCAAGACCCTGGCGCTGCGTATGGAGCGCCACGACAAGAACGCCCGCAAGATCGCCAAATGGCTGGACTCCCAGCGCAAGATCAAGAAGGTGATCTACCCGGGCCTGCCCGGCCATCCCCAGCACCGCCTGGCCCGGCGGCAGATGAGCGGCTTCGGGGGCATGATCTCGTTCGACCTGGGATCGATGGCCAAGGCCAAGAAGTTCCTCGGACGGGTCAAGCTCTGCGCCATGGCCGAGAGCCTCGGCGGGGTCGAGTCGTTGATCTCCCACCCGGCGAGCATGACCCACGGTTCGGTCCCGCCTTCGGAACGGGAGCGGATCGGGGTGACCGACGGGTTGGTGCGGATCTCCTGCGGGATCGAGGAGGCCGACGATCTGATCGCCGACCTGGAGCAGGCTCTCCGGAGCGTCTAGCGGAGGAGGCGCCGGCCGGGGGCTACTCTCCGGCCGGTTCTCCCAGTTGCTCGCCCAGCCAACCGAGATAGCCGGCGTCCCCGTCGAGGACCGGCAGCAGGATCACCTCGGGCAGTTCGTAGGAGTGGAGCTCCTGCAGGGTCTTCTTGACCTCGGGGAACATCTCCCGGGAGGTCTTGATCACCAGCAGGTGTTCCCCTTCGCGGACGACCTTCCCTTCCCAGCGATAGACCGAGCAGACACTGCCGACGATGTTGACGCAGGCGGCCTGGCGGCGTTCCAGCAGGGCGCGGGCCAGATTCTCGGCCTGCTCATCGGAGCCGGCGGTGGAGAGGGCGACGACGTAGGGTGTGGCTTCGCTCATGGGGGCGGATTCTAGCAGCCTCCGGGTCGCACCCTTGCGCCGTGGCCCGCGGGGGGCGGGCGGTCCTCGGACCCTGAGTCTCCCGGCCGGTCCGACCTGCCCGGTCTGTTCGAACTAAGTCGCACATGGTCGGGGACTTATCTTGAGGCGCGCCCTGGGGCTGCGGTATGATGGCGCTCTCTGACTTGCGGGGAGGGGTGTGCCCGCGCCGCAAGCCGAATGGACACTTGTCGGAGCCGCGCACGCGGCGAGGGGATCATGAGCGAAGTCATGGGCGGACGCATCAGCGAGATCATCGGACGCGAGGTTCTCGATTCCCGGGGCAACCCGACCGTCGAGGTCGATGTCATTCTCGACGACGGGAGCGTCGGCCGGGCGCTGGTGCCCTCGGGTGCCTCGACCGGAGTGCGTGAGGCGCTGGAACTGCGGGACAAGCAGGGGAAGCGCTACCTGGGCAAGGGCGTGCGCAAGGCGGTCGACAAGGTCAACTCCAAGATCGGCCCCGGGCTCGTCGGCTTCGACGTGATCAACCAGGTGTTCATCGATAACGCGATGATCGAACTCGACGGCACCGAGAACAAGAGCAAGCTCGGCGCCAACGCCACCCTGGGCGTGTCGATGGCGGTGGCCCGGGCGGCCGCCGAGTCCCTGGGCATGCCGCTCTATCGTTATCTCGGGGGCGCCAACAGCAAGGACCTGCCGGTTCCCATGCTCAACGTGCTCAACGGGGGCGCCCACGCCGACAACAACGTCGACGTGCAGGAGTTCATGGTCGTGCCCGTCGGCCAGGAGACCTTCGCCGAGGCGCTGCGTTGCGGCGTCGAGTGCTACCACGCCCTCAAGGCGGTACTGAAGGGCCGCAAGCTGGCCACCGCCGTCGGCGACGAGGGAGGCTTCGCGCCGAACCTGCGGAGCAACGAGGAGGCGCTCGAGGCGCTCTGCGAGGGCATCGTCAAGGCGGGTTACAAGCCGGGCAAGGATGTGGTGCTGGCCCTGGACTGCGCGGCGTCGGAGTTCCACAGCCGCGGCAAGTACAAGCTCGAGGCCGAGAAGAAACCCCAGAAGAGCCGCGAGGATCTGGTGGCGCTCTACGCCTCCTGGGTCAAGAAGTACCCGATCGCGTCGATCGAGGACGGCATGGCCGAGGGGGATTGGAAAGGCTGGAAGCTGCTGACCGACGAACTCGGCGACAAGGTGCAGCTGGTCGGCGACGACCTGTTCGTCACCAACTCCTCGATCCTCAAGGAGGGGATCGACAAGGGCATCGCCAACAGCGTGTTGATCAAGCTCAACCAGATCGGCACGGTGACCGAGACGTTGGATTGCATCCAGATGGCGCTGCGCGCCGGCTACACCTGCGTCGTCTCCCACCGTTCGGGGGAGACCGAGGACGCGACCATTTCGGACCTCGCCGTCGGGCTCAACCTCGGTCAGATCAAGACCGGGGCGCCCTGTCGCGGCGAGCGAACCGCCAAGTACAACCAGCTCCTGCGGATCGAAGAGGAGCTTGGCGAGGACGCCCGCTATCCCGGGCGCGAGGTGTTCCCCCGGCTGGGTAAGCGCTAGCTTCACGGCAGGCGCCGCTCCCCCTTCACGAGGAACGTGCCGACGTTGATGGGTTTCGGCTCCAGACGACCCAAGGCCAGGCCGGCGGGCTCCCGCCCGGCGTCGGACGCCGTGCCGATTCCGGGACGCCGCCGTGCGGGCATGGAGGAGTCGGCGGAGCTCAAACGTCGGCGGCGGATGGCGGCGAAGCTGCGGGCCGGCCTGCTGGTCGTGACCTTCATCGGGGCGAGCCTGACCGCGTTTCTCGGGGACCGGGGCTACCTGGATGTCCAGCGTTCCCAGCGGGAGCTGGAGGCCCTGCAGGCCGAGGTGGCCGCACAGCGCCAGCGGGTCCAGGAACTGGATCGCCGGGCACGTCGGCTGCAGAGCGAACCCGAGGCGGTGGAGCGCATCGCCCGGGAGGAGCTCAACCGGGTGCTGCCGGGAGAAACCCTGTTCCTGCTGCCGAAGGAAGGGGGGCCGCCCCGCTTCGTCGAGGGGGAGTCGGGAGAGCCCTGGTCGGCCCCTTGAAGCGTCCGTTCGACCTGCTATACTCCTGGCTGCTTCGCGACGATCCGGTGACAGGCCGCACGACGCGAACGCATCAAATGACGCGGGGTGGAGCAGTCTGGTAGCTCGTTGGGCTCATAACCCAAAGGTCGCAGGTTCAAATCCTGCCCCCGCTACCAACCTTGACAA
>CAZBZH010000338.1:0-5331 GCA_964496265.1 uncultured Acidobacteriota bacterium
AAGCTCTCCGCCTCGATTCGTGTTCTCTCGCCGGTGAGGATTCGGTGGTCAAGACAGCGGGAATGGCGTTGGCGGAATGGGCGGAGCGTACCCCGGACGCACCCTTCCTGATCCAGCCCTTCGGCGACGAGCTGCTGCAGTGGTCGCGGCGGCAGGGCTACGAGGATGCCGCGCGGCTGGCCTCGGGATTTCTCGCCATGGGCCTCGAGCCCGGCGACAAGGTCGCGCTCCTCTCCAAGAACTGCGCCGAATGGGTCCTGGTCGATGTGGCGCTGTCGATGGCGGGGCTGGTGTCCGTGCCGATCTATCCGACCGCAGGCGAGGATACGATCACCTACGTGATCGAACACAGCGACGCCCGGGCGGTGGTGGTCGGCAAGCTCGACGATCCGTCGATCGCCGACGCGGCGATCCCGGCAGGTTTGCCGCGGATCGGCATGCGCTACAACACGGTCTCCGATAAACGGCCGCTTCAGGAACTGATCGATCCCAGCCCGCCCCTCGCGGACATGGTCCGGCCCGAGGCCGGGGATCCGTTCACGATCCTATACACGTCGGGATCCACCGGCCGTCCCAAAGGGGTGGTGCTGAGTCATGGCGCTTACCAGTACGCGGTCGAAGCCACGGCCAAGGTGCTGCGGTGCAGCCGTCATGATCGGGTGCTGTCCTACCTGCCGCTAGCCCACGTGGTGGAGCGAACCGTCGCGGTGGGGCCGGCGATCTGGGTCGGCTGTCCGCTGTACTTCACCCACTCGCTGGAGACCTTTCCCACCGATCTCCAGCGAGCCCGACCGACTGCGTTCCTCTCGGTTCCCAGGCTGTGGGTGCAGTTCCAGGGGGCGGTGCACCGGGCCATCCCGCCGAAGCGGTTGGCATTCCTGCTGTCTCTGCCGGTGGTCGGCAAGCTGGTCGCAAAGCGGATTCGCCGGAAGCTGGGTCTGGACCACAGCCGCGTGTTCGGTTCCGGCTCCGCGCCGATCTCGCCCGAGACCCTTCGCTGGTACCTCGAGATCGGGATCGAGATCGGCGAAGGCTGGGGCATGACCGAGACCGCCGGCATGTCCTGTTGCAACACGCCGTTCCGCCTGGAGCGCCTCGGAACCATCGGCAAGCCGATGCCCGGCACCGAGATGAAGCTCTCCGCGGAGGGGGAGATCCTGATCCGCTCGCCGGCGCTGTTTACAGAGTACTACAAGGACCCGGACCTGACGGCAGAGTCCTTCGCCGCCGACGGCTTCTTCCGCACCGGCGACCGGGGGGAGTGGATCGAAGAGCTGGGAGCCTACCGCGTGACCGGCCGGGTCAAGGAGCTGTTCAAATCGGCCAAGGGCAAGTACGTCGCCCCGGTGCCGATCGAGGGCAAGATCGCCGCCGATAGCTCGATCGAGCAGGTATGCGTGATGGGCGCCGGGTTGCGGGCGCCGGTGGGAGTCGTCGTGCTGACCGAGGCGGCGCGGTGTCGCGAGCGTGACGAGGTCATCGCAAGCCTGGACGCCACCCTGCGTCAGGTCAACGCGACGTTGGAATCCCACGAACGGGTCTCCCACATCCTGGTCAGCAATGAGTCCTGGACGCTGGAGAACGGCATGCTGACCCCGACGATGAAGATCCGGCGTGCCCAGATCGAGCGGCGGTACGAATCCGAGGTCGCCACCGTTCCGGACCGGGCCATCGTCTGGCCGCGTTGACCGAGCCGGCTACTCCTCGTATCGCAGGGCGGTTGCGTCTCCCTGCCAGAAACGGTTGAGCTTGTCCCACCATTTCCGGCTTTCGGGGAGAAGGAACGGTAGGAACCGTTCCTGGGGCAGGTCGGCGTGCCCGGCGGTGTTCTGGATCCCCTCGAGCAGGCCGATGGTCGCCGCCTCGCGGACGAAGTCCGTGCCCGACAGGTGCAGGTCCTCGACGGTCTGGAATACGGACTGGAACTCGGCGGTGTCGCCCTTGCCGAGCAACTCCACCAGATGTTGCGCGAACTGGCCGAGATCGATGTAGAGCAGGCCCGGCTCGTACTCCGGTTCGGAGATGTAGCGTTTCCAGCGGGCCTCGAACGATGGACACGCCTCGAGCAGCAGCGGCATGACCTCCGGTTTGTCGATCGGATTCCTGGCGCCCATTGGCCCGAGGATACCCTGAATCCGGCCGACTCGGGCTAAACTTCGTCGCAGCCGCGGGGGAACCCGCCGACCTGTGGAAGTGAAGCCCATGCCGAATCTGAACGACATTTTGGAATCGATTCCGACGACCCACGGCTTCCCGCGTCCGGACTGGGAGGCGGTCCTGAGTTGGGTCTTCGAGCATTGCCCCGAGGAGGACAAGCAGAGCGCGGCTCTTGCCGAGCTGGCCAATCAGTGGCTCGATCTGCTTGCGGCCGCCGCGGGCGATCGCTTCGAGGTGTTCGAGAGTGACCGCTTCCTGATCATGACGCCGGGCGGCAGGCAGGGCGCCGTGCGCCTGGCCCGGGTAGGAGAGGGCGCGATGGATCATATCCACGAGCTCTTACCGGGGATTGCCGCGGAGAACCCCTACGGCAAGTTCGTCTGCCTCGTTTTCGACGACCAGGAGACCTACTACCATTACATCTCCCACTTCTATGAGGAGGAGGGGGAGTTCGCCGGCTCCGCGGGTATCTTCCTGCGGCGGGGCTATCCCCACTTCGCCCTGAACTCCGTCTCTCCGGAAAGCGATGCCGGGACGCTGGTCCACGAGCTGACGCACGCCAGTCTGTTGCATGGCGCGTTTCCGAACTGGCTCGAAGAGGGCATCACCCAGGTGATGGAGGAGACGATTCTCAAGCGCGAGCCCTTTACCGTGGACCGTCAGGAGCAGGCACGACACCAGGCCTACTGGGGCCAACACGGGCTGGGCGACTTCTGGCGCGGCGAGAGCTTCTCGTGGCCGGATGACGGGCAGGAGTTGAGCTACGACCTGTCCCAGGTCTTCACGCGCAACCTGCTCTCCCGGGGGCGCGACGAGTTCCTTCGTTTTCTCGAGTTGCTCTCCCTGCTCGACCGGGGGGAGTCGGCGCTCCGCGAGGTCTACGGTTTCGGCACCGGTGAACTGGCCACCCACTTCCTCGGCCCCGGCGACTGGGGCTGGGCCCCGGTCGAGGCTTTCGAGTTCTCCGGCCGCGGGACACTGCTGGCGAACAAGGGGCAATACCGGGAGGCCATCCGAGACTTCGAGAAGGCGATCGCGCTGGATCCCGAAGGCTCCGACAGCTGGGAGTGGCTCAATGGTCTCGCCTGGACCCTCTGCACCTGCCCCGACTACGAGTTGCGTCACGGAACACGAGCGGTGGAGCTCGCCACCCGGGCCTGCGAGCTGACCCGGTGGGAGGAGGAGATCGCGCTGGACACCCTCGCCGCGGCCTATGCCGAGACCCGGGACTTTGAGCAGGCGATCAAGTGGGCCAAGGAGGCGATGGCCAAGGCGCCCCATGCGGAAGCCCGCGCCGACGACGAATCCCGGCTGCGGCTGTATGAGGCGGGCAAACCCTACCGGGAGCAAACCTCGTAGATCGCGCTGCCTCGCTTGGGGCGCTGCCTGGGGTCGGGCGCTGCCTAGGGGCGTTGCCTAGGGGCGGGCGTTGCCTTGATCGGGGGTAGCCCGGCACCTAGATTCTCCACAGGGACCGGATCGGGGGTGGAGGTCTGCGCATGGCGCTCGCTCGCCCCCTCTTCACCGTCTCGTTCGCCCTTCTGTTCGCGACCCAGACCCTTGCCCTCAATGTGGACCGGGAACGCGCCGTCGTGCGCTACGTCGAGCCGCCCCAGGTCTCCGTCGACGGTCTGGACTACGCTTCCCTGCAAATCGAGGTCGCCGTCGGCAACGTGCTCGTCGGGCAACCCGAACTGGGCCAGACGAAGTCGATCTGCGTGCCCAAGGGCAGCAGGAACAAGCTGAAGGATGCGGTGGAGGTCCCGACCCACTTCTACAACGTGCCCTACAGCGCCGAAGCAGGCGTGATGGTGGTTCGCGATCAGGAGGGACGCACGATCTACTCCGCCACCATCGACGGGCTGCAATCCTCTGAGCGCTTCGGCTACGACCAGTGCAAGTACTGGCTCGAGCCCGCGCTGGAAAAAGACTTCGAGCGGGAACGTCCGGCCTTTCAGCAAGGGCTTCGTGAGGAGGCTTCCGCCTACTACGAGAGGCAGGCGGCCGTCCTGGCCGATCAGGCGCTGTTCTTTCAGGTCCTCGAGGAGAAGGTCCCGTACTTCACCTTCAAGGATCGGCGCCGGGACTACACCGACCTCAACCGGGCTGCCGAGAGGGCCCGGGTCGGCTACTCGCTGCTGGCGGGCTACCGGATCGAGGAAGGGGAGGCGGCCCTGCGCGAGGCGATGGAGATCTGGAACGCGGCGCTGACCGAGAGCGATCCCAGCGACAAGAAGGCCCGGATCAACCGCAAGGTGACGGCTCGTCTGCATGACAGCCTGGGCGCCGCGTCGATGGTGCTGGGCGATCTCTCCGCGGCGGTCTCGCATCTGGAGAAGTCGACCCGCATGGGCATGTCGCTATCGCGGTCGGACGGCACCGGAAACCAGGATCTGTTGCAGCGCGCCCGGCGGCGCAAGGCCAACGCCCGTCGAAACGCCGCGTCCCTGGAGGTTCCGGCGGACCTGGAGCAGCGGATCGCCACGGCCGAACCGTATCGTGGGCAGCTCCCGGTCCGGCGCTTGCGGCCCGAGGCCCTGGCGGCGCTTCGCTCCGAACACGCGAGCCTCGCGGTCGGCTCGGCCAGTGAGATCGTCGCGGCCGAACGGGCCGAGCACGCCGAGGCCGTGGCCTCGGGAGCGGTCAACCCCTACGAGGGAATGGTGCAGCACACCTCGATCCAGGGGTTCATGCTGTTCGTGATGCCGTTCCCCGAAAAGCTGAGCGAGTTCCCGGCCGAGGTCTACGAGCTGGAGCAGCTCAATCAGCTACGGGTGCCGAACCATGGCTTCCGTTCGGTCGCCGACGGCATCGGCCGGCTGCAGAACCTGAAGGTGCTCGATCTGAGCGGCAACGCGATTCAGGAGCTGCCGACCTCGATCGGCGAGCTTCACAACCTGCGCAAGCTGAACCTGAGCGGCAACGCCCTGACCCGGCTGCCCGAGGAGATCGGCGCTCTGGAGAACCTCAAGTCGCTGAGGCTCAAGGGGAACCCCCTGGCGCCGGGCGAACTCGAGCGACTGGAGCGGCTGCTGCCCGACTGCAAGATCAAGTCCTGAGGCGTGGCTCCGTCGTTTGCGGAGGGAGCGGCCCGGTAGCCGGGGCGCCCCCGCAGGCGAGGTCTGGCGTCGCAGAGGTCACCCCCCGCCCATCCCAGGAATCGGGGATCGACGC